>NZ_JAIXHU010000034.1:0-35442 GCF_025671395.1 Paraclostridium sp. AKS73
GAACCATTGTTTTCAAAAATCTTAAAAATTAAATACTAAAACTTAAAAGTACTTAATTTAGGTGTTTAATTAATTTATTTTATATTTTTACTTTTTTCTTTTTTTACTTTAGATTTTGATCGAGACCCACCTGTGGCTGGAACGGGAGGAACAAAGGTAATTTCTTCAGAAGAATTAGAATCTGAATCTGGAGTACAGCCTTCTTTAACTGCAGCTATTAGCGCAAGTTCATCTGAAAAAGTAGCAAAAAAAACTGGCAAGTATATTTAAATCAGTTGCATCAACTTCTTCTGCAACAGCTATAGCTAAACTAGATGCTAAAACTATATAATCTACATACCCAAACCGACAAAGTCTTGGCTTATCATTGTTGCCTCTATTTACTTTAGACATATTAACCTCCAAAATACGTATATATAAAATATATATGAGACTATTTAAATACAAACAACTATAAAATAAATTAATTGTAATTATCATTAATTTACATAAAAACAAAGCCTATTGTTTAAATTATATATATACTTTAATAGAGAGGAGATAGACATGAAGAATTATAGACTTTTTATAGTTTCTATAATAGCTATAGGTGTCATATTTATAGGAACATCAAACCCTGCAAAAATTTATATAAATCTACTAATTTTATAAGTAAAAACAATATAACTGAAAAAGAAAATAAAAAAGAAGATGAAATAAAAGAGTTAAAAAGAATAGTGAATACACAATATGTATAGACCCAGGGCATCAAGAAAAAGGAGATCCTAATTTAGAGCCAGTGGCACCTGGATCAAGTTCTAAAAAAGCTAGAGTTTCATCCGGAGCAACTGGAATAGCAACTAAAAAACCTGAATATAAGCTAAATCTAGAGGCATCAATAGTTTTAAAGCATATTTTAGAGAATAAAGGTTATAATGTTGTAATGACAAGAGAGCGCCATGATGTAAATATAAGTAATGCAGAAAGAGCTATATTAGCTAATAATAAAAATGCAGATATGGTTATAAGAGTTCACGCAGATAGTTTAGATAATTCTGGAAAAACTGGTGCATCTATTTTGATTCCTCAAAAAGATGGACAATACACATCTAAAATTTTTGAAGATAGTAATAAGTGTGCATTATATATAAAAAATGCATTAGTGAAAGAAAACATACAGGTAAATGGAATATTTGAAAGAAATGATTTAACTGGATTTAATTGGTCTAAAGTTCCTGTAGTACTGATAGAAATGGGATTTATGAGCAATTATAATGAAGACTTAATGATGTCTAACCCTGAATATCAAAGAAAAATGATGCAAAGTGTAGCAGATGGATTAGAAACATACTTAAAAGATACAGAAAATAAGAATTAAAAATAAATATAAAGGTTAACAAATATTAAAAAAGTAATATATTGTTAATATCGAAATAAAATTTAGGTTGTAAATTCAACTATCAGGTGATTACGATGAGAAAAAGAATAGAAAATGTTTATGGAAAAGCTCTAACAGGAACTTTTAAAGTAGTAAATCCCGTAAAAAAAGTATAATAACTACAGATTGTGAAGTTCACATTTTTATACAAACAAATGCATTAGAAATATTGAAAAATGAAGGACACATTACACAATATAAATTTTTTAAAGCATATTTGCCTCAAATAAACAAAGGCTTAATATGGGCAGATCAGGATTTTAAAAGTTATCATCACTTTTACAATCCATATGTAAAAAGAGGAAAGTTTGGATATGAAGAAAATGCATTTACTTTAATAAATAAGTATTATAATAAAGCTTTAAAGTTTTTTGCTTTAGATAAATTTGAACTTAGCTTATTTTATTTTGGAGCATCATGCCATGTACTTCAAGATTTAACTATACCTCAACATGCTAAAGGGAAGCTTTTAGACAATCATAGGCAATTTGAAGTGTATATAAAAAATAATTATATGTCTATACCAAGATTAAGAGCAAAAGATGGAATGATTCAAAAAAATAGTGTAGAAGAATATATCAATTATAATGCGACACAAGCTATGAACTATGATAAAATGTATGAAAATGTAAATGATTTAAAAAATAAGTTTTATATGTTATCAACTAAATGCTTACCATTAGCGCAAAAAACAACAGCTGGATTTTTGACAATGTTTTTTGATGATATATTTAGCAATGAATAAAGCCCTCTTGTAAGAGGGCTTTATTCATTGCTAAATATATGGTAAAATACATGAAAATATTTGTATTACTTGATTAGATTAAGAAAAGAAGATATTATGTTATAGATAATAAAATTAGAAGAGGTGTTTAGATGCTAGTTGTTGAAAATGTTAGCCATGGATTTGGTGGAAGAACTATACTTGAAAATGTGTCGTTTAGACTTAGAAAGGGCGAACACATTGCTCTTATAGGAGCGAATGGAGAAGGAAAATCTACATTTTTAAATATAATAACAAAAAAACTTATGCCAGATGCTGGAAATATAAAATGGTCATCGAGGGTAACGGTAGGGTACTTAGACCAACATACAGTATTAACAAAAGGAAAATCAATAAGAGAAGTTTTAAGAGATGCTTTTAAACCTATGTTTGACTTAGAACAAGAAATGATATCTATGTATGATAAAATGGGTGAAGCTGACGAAGATGAAATGACAAAGTTAATGGAAGGTACTGCAGAAATTCAAACTATTTTAGAAAATAGTGGTTTTTATATGATTGATGCAAAAATACAAGAAATTGCTAATGGATTAGGTCTTGGGGAAATAGGTTTAGATAAAGATGTAACTGATTTAAGTGGAGGTCAAAGAACTAAGGTTTTACTGACAAAACTACTTTTAGAGAACCCTGTAATACTTATATTAGACGAGCCTACTAACTATTTAGACGTAGAACATATAGCTTGGTTAACAAGATATTTACAAGAATATGAAAATAGTTTTATATTAGTATCACACGATGTACCGTTTATAAATGACACATGTAATGTAATTTACCATATGGAAAATGGAGAACTTAATAGATACAAAGGAAACTATGATGAGTTCGAAAGACTTAGAGATATAAAGAAAAGACAAGAAGAACAAGCTTATGAAAAGCAAATAGAAGAAAGAAAGAGATTAGAAGACTTTGTTGCTAGAAATAAGGCTAGAGTTGCAACTCGTGGTATGGCAAATAGTAGACAAAAACAACTTGATAAAATGGAAATTTTAGAAAGACCAAAGGAGAAGATAAAGCCTACATTCAAGTTTAACGAGTCAAGAGCTTCTAGTAGATTTGTATTCACAACTGAAGATTTAGTATTAGGGTATGATGAAGCACTAACAAAACCTCTTAACTTTACATTAGAGAGAAATCAAAAGATTGCTTTAAGAGGTATGAATGGTATAGGAAAGTCTACTCTTTTAAAAACTCTTTTAGGAATAATAAAGCCTTTTGATGGAAAAGTTGAGTTAGGTGATTATCTAGAAGTTGGATATTTTGAGCAAGAAAGTTCAAGAGAAAATAGTAACACTCCAATGGATGAAATATGGGCAGAATACCCAGGTCTTACTAATTTTGAAGTGAGACAATCATTATCTAAGTGTGGACTTACAAACGATCATATAACAAGCCAAATGAGAGTTTTAAGTGGAGGAGAAGCAGCTAAAGTAAGGTTATGTAAGTTAATGTTAAAGCAAATAAACTTTTTAGTTTTAGATGAGCCTACAAATCATTTAGATGTAGAAGCTAAAGATGAACTAAAAAAAGCTATAAGAGAATTTAAAGGAACTGTACTTTTAGTATCGCATGAGCCTGAATTCTATGAAGATATAGTAGATGATGTATGGAATATAGAGGATTTCACAACTAAAATAGTATAATATAGGGTAATAATATGAATAGAATTTTAAGTTTTTTAATATCACTGGCATTAAGCTTATTTATAATAACTTCAGTTATTAGTTTTACTGTTAAATTTAAACAAATATATTATTTTGATATAAGCTATTTGAAAATTCCTATATTAAGTGATATGAATGAAGAAGAAATAAAGCTAAATTATGATTACTTAATAGACTATAATACTAGTAATGAAAAATGAATTTTAAATTGCCGACATTAGAGTCATCGACACAAGGTACAATTCACTTTGAAGAAGTTCGAAATATATTTCAAAACTTAGCTATAATAAATAAAATAACTTTAATATTAGTTGTGATAGGCGCATATATATGTTTTAAATGCAAAAACTTAGATATATTAAAATATAGTGCATGGACATTGATAACACTGCCTATTTTAATAGCTATCCCAATTATTATAAATTTTGAAAAAAGTTTTGAGATGTTTCATAAATTATTTTTCAATAATGATTATTGGATATTTGACTCGACAGTAGATCCCGTAATAAATATGTTGCCTGCAGAATTTTTCCTTCATGAAGGAATTTTGATATTAGGAATTATATTTTCTATAAGTATATTAATGTTATTTATTTATAAAAAAACAATAAAAAATTTGCGTCGCTCATGTCGCTAAGAATCTTATAGAAAGTATATTAAAAAAGTACTTCTTAAGTGTAAAAAGGAGTGGTAGTTACCACTCCTTTAAATATATTTACTTAGGTTACTTTTTACCTAAGTTTAGTATATCTCCTATTTTGCTCATTATGTAATCATGACTTTTCTTGTTGTGAGGAACTAGACAAGAAGAACAATCCTTTATTCCATCATCTGTGTATTTAAAGTTACCACCACATTCATCTTTTAAAGCATATAAAGGACAATAGCAAAATAGACAATTGAAATTATCGGGATTACTTACTTTATGACAAGGAAAGTATTCACATTTATCATTTCTAAAAAATTTATAATTCTCAGACATACTTGTACCTCCTAATTATTTAGAGTTTTAATATAATTATACTAAAAAATTACAATAGTGGTATAATAAAAAAAGTACATTAAATGAGGTGTTTCAATGGATAAAATAGTAGAAAAAGCATTGTTAGTAGGATTAAATATAACTACTAATGTAAAGAAAGTTGATGATATAGATATTAATGAATCTATGGAAGAATTAAAAGAACTTGCAAAAGCTGCTGGAGCAGAAGTTGTAGGGAGTATAATTCAAAATAGACCAGCTAGAGAGGCTGCTTTTTATATAGGAAAAGGAAAAGTAGAAGAGATAAGAGCTTATTGTGAATCTCTAGATGCTACAGTTGTTATATTCAATGATGAATTATCTGGAGCCCAAATAAGAAATATAGAAGAATTAGTTCAGAGAAAAGTAATAGACAGAACAACTTTAATATTGGATATATTTGCACAAAGAGCTTTAAGTAAAGAAGGTAAATTACAAGTTGAGTTGGCTCAGTTAAAATACAGAATGCCTAGACTGTATGGTATGGGTGGAGAAATGAGTAGAACTGGTGCAGGTATTGGAACAAGAGGGCCAGGAGAACAAAAATTAGAAGTTGATAAAAGACATATCTTAAATAAAATGGCAGATATAAGGCAAGAACTTAGAGATGTTAAGAAAAACAGAGATACGCAAAGGGCACAAAGATTAAAGTCTAATATACCTATTGTTGCATTAGTAGGATATACAAATGCAGGGAAATCTACACTGCTAAATGAGCTTATCAAAACACATAAAGATTATAGTGTTGAAAAAGAAGTTTTATCAAAAGATATGCTATTTGCAACTTTAGATGTAACTCTAAGAAAAGCATTACTTCCTAATAAAAGAGAATTTTTAGTTGTAGATACAGTAGGATTCGTAAGTAAATTACCACATGATTTAGTTGAAGCATTTAAAGCTACATTAGAAGAAGTACATTATGCAGACTTAATAGTGCATGTAGTAGATGCTACTAACGATAGTTTTGAAATACAAGAAAATACAACTAAAAATGTTTTAAAAGAATTAGATGCAATGATAAGCCAACAATAATGGCCTATAATAAAATTGATAAATTAGATCTTGATATTTATCCTAAAAATCAAGAAAATACAGTATATATATCTGCTAAGCAAGGTATTAATATGGATAAATTGATAGATATGATACAAAATGCCTTAATGGAAAATACGTATAAAGTAAACTTATTGCTTCCATATGATAAAGGTGACATATTTAATAAATTAAAAAATAAATACAATATTGAAAAATTTGAGTATGTGGAAAATGGAATAGAGTTAACTGTCGACTTAGATGAAGAAGATTACAATATTTATAAAAGCTATATAATAAATGAGTAGGTAGTTATATGAATATATCTTGGGATAATATAGAAAATTTAGAAGATCACTTTATAACGTATCTTCTATACAAAGAATCTAAGACAGTATCTCAAATAAGTAAGATAAGAAATATTGAAGTTCAAGAAATAAATGAACAATTAATAAAGGCAAAAATAGAAATAAAATCTTTAATGAAAAGTAAAATAGAATCATCTAAAGATATTTTGGATAAGTTTTTAGAGCTAGGTAAGGATGAAAGAATAGACTTGATGAATTCTTTAAATGATGAAAAATTATTAGATTTTAAGAGAAAAATATACAAAAGAATTATGACAGAGAAAAATGCAGAAGATCTTATGATTTTAATATGGGCAACTGGGGAATTGAATGATGAAAGATTTTTAAAAATTCTACATCAGTTTACAAATCATAGACATTCTGATGTAAGAAGAATAACATATTCAGCTCTTAGAAAAATATCATCTGTAGATAGTAGGGAAATTTTTCATAAAGGGCTTTATGATTCGAATGCTCAAACCAGACAATACTGCGCTAAGGCACTTGCTAATGTAGGAAATGAAGAGAGTTTATGTATTTTACAAAAGCTCAAAGATAAAAATAATTTTGAAAAAAATTATGTAATTAGAGCGTATGAAGACACTATAAATCAATTAGAAAAAACTCCTCAATAGATAACATAAACAATATAAATTTAACATATAATGGAGTAACAAAAGAAATTACTAAAGTAGTGTAACTCCACATCTTGGTGTGAAAATATGGTTTAGTAGGGGGAGTCTAATTATGATACTAAGACGTTGTGCAGGTGGTATAGTATTTTATGCAAACAAAGTATTAATAGTAAAAAACGACAAAGGTGAATGGACTATTCCTAAAGGAAAAATAAGCGAGAATGATATCGCTAGTGAAGTAGCTCCACAAAAGGTTAAAGACGAAGTTGAGGTTGAGGCTAAAGTACTAGATATGGCAGGAGATACTATGTATGAATTTTACTCAAAAACTAGACATCAAAAAGTATGTAACGCTATAATGTGGTACATAATGGAGAGCGACAACACTGAGTACAACATTAATGATGAAGATATTACAGAAGCTGGTTTTTTTAAGGTTAAAGATGCTTTAGATATGTTAGCTCATAACAAAGAAAAATCTCTTGTAGAAATTTCTTACAGAAAATTTAAAGATTTAAAAAAGAATAGTACGAATAATTAAAGGTTTAATTATTCGTACTTAAATTATAGAACAGGGCATTTGCCTTGTTCTATTTATGTATACTATAATTAGTACATAAACAAGCTAAGGAGGAAGTAGATGTATAAAACACTGCATGAATTTGGTACGGATGAAATCACAATAGAGAAATCTACATTTATTGGATATGCTAAGCCTATAAAAACAGAAGAAGAAGCTGTTGAATTTATAAATGAAATAAAGAAAAAACATAAAGATGCAAGACATAATGTTTGGGCATATACTGTAGGGAAAAGCATGAATATACAAAGATATAGTGACGATGGCGAGCCACAGGGAACCGCAGGTATACCTACATTAGAAGTTATAAAAAAGAAGATTTGAGAGATGTTGTAGTTGTTGTGACTAGATACTTTGGAGGAATAAAGTTAGGGGCAGGAGGACTTGTTAGAGCATATACAAAAGGTGCTAAAATAGGTCTTGAAGCAGGAAAAATAATAGAAAAAATAATGTATCAAGAAGTTAAAATAAAAATAGATTATAATCAACTTGGCAAAGTCCAAAATGAAATAATGAATATGGGATACTTTATAAAAGACACTATTTACGAAGATAATGTAGAGATAATAGTATATTCAAGAGCAAATGAAAAAGAAGCTATTATAGAAAGAATTAATGATATAACAAGTGCTACAGCACAGATAAATCTAGGAGAAGAGTTCTATTTATCAGAAAAAGATGGACAAGTGATAGTATAAAAATAATGCCAAAGTTAATTTTATAAAAATTAAACTTTGGGCTATTTTGTTATTTTTCACATTTATTTTTATTTGGATTAAAAATACCTTTTTTAACTTCTAAAACTCCTATTACAAGTAAAAAAACTCCAAAAACTTTTTTAAAACTTCTGATGATAGGTATGTTGCTAGAAAAGATCCAAATATAGCTCCTAAAATACCAAATGAGGCTATTGGTATTACTAATTTTAAAATAACCTTTTTATTTTTTATATGTATCAATAAAGCGAATATAGTCATAGGTATGGATGAAAGTAAATTTATACTTTGAGCTATTTTAGGATCAATATTTGCAAATAATATTAATGCAGGAATTAATATTGTACCTCCACCCATACCCATACCACCTATTATTCCAGAAAAAAATCCAAGTAAAACAAGAAACATTAAAACACCATCCTTAATGCAGCTATGATCATTATAGATCCAAAAGATATTCTTAAAAATCTTCCAGTCAATTTACAAAGTATTTTAGCGCCAACAATACCTCCAACAATACTTCCTATAGCTACTTTAAGCGTTGTATTTAAATCATACGTACCTTGAGAAACATATATAAATGAACTTGTAGTTGTTAGAAATAATATTATTGCAAGTGCTGTAGCGTGAGACTTATGTTCTTCTACTTTTAAAATGTTATTTAAAATAGGAACTAAAAGCGTTCCACCACCAGACCCAAAAACGCCATTTATAAAGCCTGTGATTAAACCTATAAATGAATTTTTAATATTGAAATTTAAAAATTTTTTTTCCATAATATCACCTTCTTGAATTATTTTTAACATAAAGCATAAATTATATTTAATTAAAATAAAAATATCTGATATAATTGGGTTATCCATAAAATGTAAGGAGGAAGTGTAATGACAGATATAAATTTTAAAATAGATAAAACAGTAGATTGGTTAAGAGAAAAAGTAAAAGAATCAAATACTAATGGTTTAATAGTAGGTGTGTCTGGAGGTATAGATTCTGCAGTAGTTGCTTACCTTATAAAAAAAGCTTTTCCAAAAGATTCAATGGGTGTAATTATGAGTATAAAAAGTAATCCTCAAGATAGATTAGATGCACTTAAAGTAATAGATGGTTGTGAAATAGAACATTTAGATTTAGATTTAACTGATGAACAAGTTGGAATATACAATAAAGTTACTGATGGTTTAAAAAATAAGGGGCTTTATAAAGAAAAAATGATAGAATGAGTGATGCTAACTTAAGAGCTAGAATAAGAATGAGTACAGTATATACAGTTGCAAATAATTTAGGTTATTTAGTTGTGGGAACTGATAATGCAGCAGAAATTCACACAGGTTATTTCACTAAGTATGGAGATGGAGGCGTTGATTTAGTTCCTCTAGCAAACCTAACGAAAAGAGAAGTATATGAGTGGGCAAAAGCTTTAGGTGTTCATGATGACATTATAAATAAAGCTCCATCAGCTGGGCTTTGGGAAGGTCAAACTGATGAAAATGAAATGGGTACAACTTATGACATGATAGATGCTGTTGTAAAAGGAGAAATGAAAAAGGTTCCTCAAAAAGACCAAGATATAATAGCAAGACTTCATAGAATTAGTGAACATAAAAGACATACAGCAGCAGCACCGCCTAAGTTCTAATTTACTAAATTAATGTTTTATGCTAAAATTACGGTGTATATATAGTATAACTTACAAAATATTCATATATTAAAGTTATATTACGTATTAAATATCCTTATATAAAATATAAGCATAACGCAACTTTATTTTAATTTACATAGCAAGGAGTGGAATTATGGGACGTATAGGAAACATAATCAACAAAAAAGGTAAACAAGACGCTAAGAGAGCAAAAATATTTACAAAACATGCAAGAGCTATAGCGGTTGCAGCTAAAGAAGGTGGAGGAAATCCGGAATACAATGCAACACTAAAAGCAGCAATAGATAAAGCTAAAGCAGACAATATGCCTAATGATAATATAGATAGAGCTATAGCTAAAGGTGCTGGTGGTGGAGCCAACGAAAACTTTGAAACTATAGTTTATGAAGGGTACGGACCAGGCGGAGTTGCAGTAATAGTAGAAACTTTAACTGACAACAAAAACAGAACGGCAGGAAATGTTAGATATTACTTCGATAAAAATGGTGGAAACTTAGGAACTAGTGGATGTGTTTCATTTATGTTTGATAGAAAAGGTCAAATATTAATAGAAGCAACTGATGATGTATCTGAAGAAGAGTTAATGGATGTAGCATTAGAAGCTGGAGCTGAAGATTTAATAGTTGAAGAAGATGGGTTTGAAGTAGTAACTTCTCCAGAAGACTTCCAAGCTGTTAGAGACGAATTAGAAGCTAAAGGATATAACTTTATATCAGCAGAAGTTAAATTATTACCACAAACAACTACTAAATTAACAGAAGAAGAGCAATTAAAGTTCATGAATAGATTAGTAGATATGCTAGAAGATGATGATGATGTTCAAAATATAGCTCATAACTGGGAGATAGAAGAATAATAAAAAAAGGAGATATAAATATCTCCTTTTTTATTATTTACATTTAAAACTTGAACAACTTGTTTCAGAGTAAAGATTAGGTCTACCAGTATCAGGACAGACATCAATAGATTCTAAAGTACACAGGTTGTTTGAATTATGTGAACAAGTGTCTACTTTACAGAAAAGGCAAGAGCAAGCTCCCCTACCGTTAGTATTGTTAGTAAGCTCACTATAAACTGCATTTTCTAAAAATGATGCACATGCTGTATGTTCTTTTGTTTGAGCTGAACTTCCTTGAATATTAACTCTATCTGCATAACATAAACCTTTACTATTATGAGAACAGTTATTAACACTACATTTAATTTTATCCATAATAAATCCTCCTAAAATAGTATTTATTAAAATTATCTCCAAAAGGATTTATAGATATACTTTATAAAAAAAGGCAATATAAACTTTCAAAGTCACATAACTAATTATTTGAATCAAATAATTTATTGAAGTTTGATATATTCATTAGTATTTTTGAGATTAAGATTGAACTTTCTGGATAAGTTTTTAGTTTAGGTATTAAATCATATAAGCCTGATTCAAAGCTCTTGAAGTCAAAATTATATCCATTTTCTAAATAATATTCAAAATTTTTCACATAATCTCTAATAGATAAAAATTCGTATAAATTTAGCTCTGCAAATATAGTAGCTTTATGAGCAGGATGTTTTAATAATAAAACTTTTTGCTTAAATTCAATAAATTCAATTCTTGATAGTAATTCATTATCGATACTCAATCTTTTCACCTCCATCAAAAATCATATTTATAAAGTATAATATGAAAATTTATCAATAAATGAGACTAGGGAGAGAAAAATATTTAAAATAAAATATGATAATAAATGTAAAAAATGTATAAAAACTAAACAATTGGAAAAAATATCCGATATAAGGAGGTTGTTTTTAATGTTCGAAAAGAAAAAAGAATTTCCTTGGCGAATACCAATTGTTATAATTTTAGGCATAGTAGTTCTCGCTGGAGGGATTTATGTAGGATTTAAATCAACAAATGAAGATATTTCTAAAAAGAGCAATTCAGAGCAAAAGAAAGAAGAGACAACAGCTAAAGAAATTTTTAATTTAAGTGAAGATTGTGAAATTTGGGTAGAAAAGACACTTGAAGACGGCACACCTAGCAAAGAAGCTCCAATAATGATCGGTACGATACCGAAAGATTTAGTTGGAAAATCAAAAGAAGATATAACTAAGTACTTATCAACTAAATATCCTAATAGAAGCATAAAAAAACTAGATACATATGAAATTACTTTACAAGAAAGAGAAACATTTAATGATGCTAGTAAGGCTAATCAATTTGCTATAGTTGATAATAAAGGTTTATTAAATGTTTACAAGTACAATGAAAAAGGCGATAGAGAATTTATAGAAAATACAGAAATTGAAACGGAGTCTTTACCTAAAAAAGTTCAAGAAGAAGTTAAATCCGGAATATTTGCAAAATCGCAAGATGAAATTTATTCAAAATTAGAAGACTTTGGAAGTTGAAAAAATATAAACTCATAACCAATACTACAAAGAGATGAAAGGGAAACTTTTCATCTCTTTATAGTTTATAGCTAAATATGTTATTATATATTAATATAGAACGTAAGTTTCGTAAAAAGGAGTTATTTCAAAATATGATTATTTTAGGTATAGATCCAGGAATTGCTATTGTTGGTTATGGAATTATAGAATATAAAAATAATAAGTTCAGAGTTATTGACTATGGAGCGGTTACTACTCCAGCACACATGGATATATTAAGAAGATTAGAGCTTGTATATAAAGGAATAGATATGCTTATAAAAAATTATAATATTGACGAAGTTGGAATTGAAGAGTTGTTCTTTAATAAAAATGTAAAAACAGCTATAACTGTAGCACAAGCGAGAGGAGTTACAATGCTTGCCTGTGCACATAACAATATACCTGTATATGAATATACTCCTCTTCAAGTTAAACAAGGAGTAGTTGGATACGGTAGGGCTCAGAAAGCTCAAGTCCAACAAATGGTTAAGTCATTTTTAAACTTAAAGGCTATACCAAAACCAGATGATGTAGCAGATGCATTAGCAGTTGCAATATGCCATTGTCATTCAAATAAATTAGAAAAAACATTAAAGAACATAGGGGGGCAATATGTATAGTTATATAAAAGGTAAAATAGAAGAAATAAACTTAGATAGTTTAGTAATAGAGGCGAATTACATTGGATATAAAGTAAATGTATCAGCAAATACTTTGGCAGATGTAAAATTAGGAAAAGAATGTAAAATTCATACTAAGCTAATTGTTAGGGAAGATGACATGAGTTTATGTGGGTTTTCAACAAAAGAAGAATTAAAAATGTTTGAGTTATTAAATTCAGTTTCTAAAATAGGACCTAAGGTAGCTTTAGGAATTTTATCTTTTGCTACACCGAAACAAATAGGTGCATATATAGTTAGTGAAGATGTAGCTAAAATGTCAAAGGCCCCAGGGGTTGGAAAAAACTGCTGAAAGAATTATATTAGAACTAAAAGATAAAATTGATAAAAATAACATAGAGTTTGAGCCTACACTTCTTAGCCAAATGCCAATAGCTATATCACAAGATGAAGCAGTTGATGCACTTATTGCATTAGGTTATTCATCTCAAGAATCTAAAGATGCAGTTGATAAATGTAAAAAAGATGGAATGAATACAGAGGATATAATAAAAAAATCGTTAAGTTATATTATGAGTAAATCTCTTAGATAGAGGGGGAAATTTGAAATATGTTTGAAGATGAAAATAGAATTATAACATCATCGATGCAAAATGAAGATGTAGACATAGAAAATAATTTAAGGCCAAAGAGTCTAGATGATTATTTAGGTCAAAATAAGGCAAAGGAATTATTAAAAATATTTATAGAGGCAGCAAAAGCTAGGAATGAGCAGTTGGACCATGTTTTACTGTATGGACCACCAGGTCTTGGAAAAACAACACTTGCATCTATAATAGCTAGTGAGATGGGGGTTAATCTTAGAATAACGTCAGGACCTGCAATAGAAAGAGCTGGAGATTTAGCAGCTATACTTACAAACTTAAATGAAAATGATGTTTTATTTATAGATGAGGTTCATAGAATAAGTAGAACAGTTGAAGAAGTTTTATACTCTGCAATGGAAGATTATTGTTTAGATATAATTATAGGTAAAGGTCCATCTGCAAGAAGTATACGACTTGATTTGCCTAAATTCACATTAATTGGAGCGACTACAAAAGCAGGTATGCTAACTAATCCATTAAGAGATAGATTTGGGGTTATATGTAAACTAGATTATTATACAGTTGAAGAACTTGCTCAAATCGTAATAAGGTCATCTTCTATTTTAGGAGCTGAAATTCAAATAGGAGGAGCAACAGAGATTGCAAGAAGATCTAGAGGAACTCCAAGAATTGCAAATAGATTGTTAAAAAGAGTTAGAGACTATGCACAAGTTAGAGCAGATGGGAATATAACTGATGAAGTTGCAAATGACGCTTTAGAATTATTAGGAGTAGATAGTTTAGGACTTGACTATGTTGATGAAAAATTACTGTGTACAATAATTGAAAAGTTTAAGGGAGGACCAGTAGGATTGGATACATTGGCAGCATCTATTGGCGAAGACAGAAACACTATTGAGGATGTATATGAGCCATATTTACTTCAATTAGGATTTATAAATAGAGGGCCTAGAGGAAGAATTGCTATGCCGCTTGCATATGAACACTTAAATATTCCATATCCAAAAGAAAAATAGAAAAAATAATTTATATAGTATTTAATAATAGGATTAATGATAGAAAATTATTTTTTTGTTATGATGTAATTTGTACTAAAAAATAGAAAGGACGTTAAAATTGAAAACAAGTGATTTTTACTTTGACCTACCAGAAGAATTAATAGCTCAAACACCGTTAGAAGATAGATCAAACTCTAGACTTATGATTTTAGATAGAAAAACGGGAGACGTTGAGCACAAAATATTTAAAGATGTTATAGATTATTTAAATCCAGGAGACTGTTTAGTTCTTAATAATACTAGAGTTATACCAGCTAGACTTATAGGAGAAAAAGTTGATACTGGAGGTAAAATAGAATTTCTTTTATTAAAAAGAACAGAAAAAGATGTATGGCAAGCTTTAGTAAAACCAGGAAAAAGAGCTAAAGTAGGAACGAAATTTTCTTTCGGAAATGGAAAACTTATAGGAGAGGTTGTAGGCCTTGCAGAGGAAGGCTCTAGATTAGTTAAATTTTACTATGAAGGAATATTTGAAGAAGTACTAGATGAATTAGGAAATATGCCGCTACCTCCATATATAACAGAAAGATTAGAAGAAAGAGAAAGATATCAAACTGTATATTCAAAACATAATGGATCTGCAGCTGCGCCTACAGCAGGGCTTCATTTTACTAATGAATTGCTTGAAAGTATAAAAGCAAAAGGAGTAGATATAGCTTTTGTAACATTACATGTAGGGCTTGGAACTTTTAGACCTGTAAAAGTTGATGATGTGTTAGAACATGAAATGCACTCTGAATATTATATAGTGGATAAAGAAGCTTCTGAAAAATAAATAAAGCGAAAAAGAATGGAAATAAAGTTATATGCGTTGGAACTACTAGTTGTAGAACTGTAGAATCAGCAAGCAACGAAAATGGAGAAATTATAGAGTCTAGTGGATGGACTAATATATTTATATATCCAGGATATAAATTTAAGATAGTAGATAGACTAATAACGAATTTCCATTTACCAGAATCAACTTTAATAATGTTAGTAAGTGCATTGGTTTCAAAAGACGCTGTTTTAAATGCATACAACACAGCAGTTAAAGAAAAATACAGATTCTTTAGTTTTGGAGATGCGATGATAATTAAATAAATTATCGAGGGGGGATAATATGAAAAAACTAGCTGAAAAAAGTTTAGCACTTAAAATTGCATATATATTTGAATCACTACTAGCCATGGTTGTGCTGCTTGCAGTATTTCTAGGAACAATAGATGTGTTAAGAATGATATGGCATTCTTATATTGTGGAATACCAAACTCCAGTACAATATGCTCAATTTAATGATTTGTTAGGACAAATATTACTTTTAGTTATAGGTGTAGAGTTAGTAGTAATGTTGTCATTACATATCCCAGGGGCACTAATTGAAGTCCTATTGTATGCAATAGCTAGAAAATTACTGTTATTGCCTAAGAGTGAGGGTATGTTAGAATTATTACTTGGAATTATGGCTATAGCTGGGTTATTTGCAATAAGAAAGTATTTGCTAACTGATGATAATAGCACAATGAATGTAACCAGTATTCACTATGAAGAATGCGAAGATGGAGACTGTGAGTGCCATAAACGAAACTTAGAAAAAGTTTTAGAAAATGAAAATAAACAATAGATAAATAAGGAGAGTTATAATGAGTGCAGTAAGATATGAACTTATAAAAACTTGTAAGCAAAGTGGAGCAAGATTAGGAAGATTACATACTCCTCATGGAGTAATAGAAACACCGATATTTATGCCAGTTGGGACTCAAGCAACTGTAAAATCGATGACACCAGAAGAATTAAAAGAAATAGGTTCTCAAATTATTTTAAGTAACACGTATCACCTATATATGAGACCTGGACATGATTTAGTTAAAGAAGCTGGAGGGCTTCATAAATTTATGAACTGGGATAAGCCTATTCTTACTGATAGTGGAGGATTCCAAGTATTTAGTTTAGGGCCACTTAGAAAGATAACTGAAGAAGGTGTTCACTTTAGATCTCACATAGATGGATCAAAACATTTTATAAGTCCAGAAAAAGCTATGGAAATACAAAATGCATTAGGGTCAGATATAATGATGGCATTTGATGAGTGTGCTCCATATCCAGCTGATAGAGATTATGTGAAAAATTCTTTAGAAAGAACTACTAGATGGTTAGAAAGATGTAAAGAAGCTCATAAAAATACAGAAAATCAAGCTCTATTTGGAATAATCCAAGGAGGAATGTATAAAGATTTAAGAGAACAATCAGCAAGAGAAGTGTTAGCTTTAGACTTACCAGGATATGCTGTTGGAGGATTAAGTGTAGGAGAACCAAAAGATCTTATGTATGAAGTTTTAGATTACACAGTACCTCTAATGCCTGAAGACAAACCAAGATATCTAATGGGAGTAGGCAGTCCTGATGACTTAATCGAAGGGGTTATAAGAGGAATAGACATGTTTGACTGTGTATTACCT
The DNA here is from genome assembly GCF_025671395.1 of Paraclostridium sp. AKS73. Taxonomy (NCBI): domain Bacteria; kingdom Bacillati; phylum Bacillota; class Clostridia; order Peptostreptococcales; family Peptostreptococcaceae; genus Paraclostridium; species Paraclostridium sp. AKS73. The sequence continues at coordinate 17,008 of NZ_JAIXHU010000034.1, forward strand.
ACTCGTATAGCTAGAAATGGTACAGCTATGACAAGTGAAGGTAAAGTAGTTGTTAGAAATGCAAAATATGCAAGAGATTTCGGTCCATTAGACCCAAATTGTGATTGCTATTGCTGTAGAAACTATACAAGAGCATATATAAGACATTTAGTTAAAGCTAATGAAATATTAGCTGCTAGACTTATAACTACTCATAACTTACATTTCTTACTAGATTTAATGAAACAGGTAAGACAAGCTATAATGGAAGATAGACTATTAGATTTTAGAAAAGAATTTTTCCAAAAATATGGCTATGAATTATAATTATTTTAAGTTATAATAATTATTATATAAAACTAAATTGAAGAGTTTTGAGAATATATTATAAAAGGAGTGGGATAAATGCCTCAAGCAGTAGTAGGAATACTTATGTGGGTTGTGTTTTTTGCAATTTTTTATTTCTTCTTAATAAGACCACAAAAGAAAAAAGACAAACAACTTAAAGAAATGAGAGAAAGCTTAGAAGTAGGTTCTAAGGTTGTGACAATAGGTGGTATAGTAGCTACTGTAGCTAAAGTTGAAGAAGATGTTGTTATATTAGAAATAGGGCCTAGTAGAACAAAAGTACCATTTGAAAAATGGGCTATAGCTTCTACAGAATCAAAATAAAACGATATTAGTAATTACAAAGCCTTTCCTTGAATATATTTTATATGAGAGGGGAGGTTTTTTTATGGAAAATCAAATAGCATATTTAAAGGACTAGGATATGCTTACATAATAACATTAATTTGTTTACTAACTTACAATGGACTACTTACTTTTACTAATATGTCAGGAGATAGCATAGCTATGGCGGCTTCTGTTATAACTACAGCTTCTGCTGCATTTGGAGGATTTTATGCATCTAAAAAAATAAAAGAAAAAGGGCTATTATATGGTATATTAGTTGGACTACTTTACATAGTGTGTTTAATGGTAGTTGTATTTTTAGCAAAAGATTCTTTTGTTTTCGAGATTACATCTATATATAAAGTATTATTGACATCACTTGCAGGTGGGATTGGAGGCGTTTTAGGGGTAAACTTTAAATAAATTTCCACTTATGTAAAATTTATGATATAATCAATAAAGGTTTATATAAGGATAGGAGGTAGTTTCAATGGAAAAGAAGCATATAAAAACTTTATCTAAAGCTACTTTAAAAGAAAGTGCGGCAAAAGGTGGATGTGGAGAATGTCAAACATCTTGTCAATCTGCTTGTAAAACTTCTTGTACAGTTGCAAATCAAGAGTGCGAAAGATAGTAAATATATTAAAAAAGAAAAAGCAGCTAATTTAGCTGCTTTTTTGAGTGAAATTTAATCAATTTGATAGAAAAGATAAATAGTACATAATTACATTTATATGATAATATATAGATATAAACAAACTAGGAGGGACCACAATGGATATGATACATAAATTTTCGATGCACGGATATAATATAGTTTTAGATGTAAATGGTGGAGCTGTTCATGTTGTTGATGAAGTTGCATACAATCTATTAGACCACTATAAAGAGAAATCTCTAGGAGATATAATAAAATTATTAAGTGATACTTATACGGAAGATCAAATAAAAGAAGCTTACAACGAAATAAAAACATTAGAAGAAGAAGGTTTGTTGTACACAGAAGATACATACAATCATCACCCTAATTTTATAGATAGAAAAAAAGTAGTAAAAGCTTTATGCTTACATGTGGCTCATGATTGTAACTTAAAATGTAAGTACTGTTTTGCTGCGCAAGGAGACTTTGGTGGAGCTAAAGAATTAATGAGTTATGAAGTAGGTAAAAAAGCAATAGATTACTTAATAGCTAATTCTGGAAATAGAAGAAACTTAGAAATAGATTTCTTTGGTGGAGAGCCTCTAATGAATTTCGAAGTTGTAAAACAACTTGTTGAATACGGAAGAAGCATAGAAAAAGAAAATAATAAAAATATAAGATTTACAATAACTACAAATGGAATATTATTAGATGATGAAAAAATAGATTACATAAACAAACATATGCATAATGTAGTTTTAAGTTTAGATGGAAGAAAAGATGTTAATGATAGAATGAGACCTACCTTAAATGATAAAGGTAGCTATGATATAATAATGCCTAAGTTTAAAAAATTAGTTGAAAGCAGACCTAAAGATAAATATTACTACATAAGAGGAACTTTCACTAGAGACAATTTAGATTTCTCTGAAGATGTACTTCATTTTGCTGATGAGGGATTTGAATTAACATCTGTAGAGCCTGTTGTAGATGATGAAAGTAATCCGTTTGCACTTAGAGAAGAAGATTTAGAAACAGTATTTAACGAATATGAAAAACTAGCAGTTAAATATTCTGATAGATTATTAAATGGAGACAAGTTTAAGTTCTTCCACTTTATGATAGATTTAAATCAAGGACCTTGTGTAATAAAGAGAATAACTGGATGTGGAGCAGGGAATGAATATTTAGCTATAACTCCTGAGGGAGATATGTATCCATGCCATCAATTTGTTGGAAAAGAAGAATTTAAATTAGCTAATATAAATGATGAAGAAATAGTAATACCTAGAGAATTAACAGATAAATTCAAAAATGCTCATGTGTACAGTAAAGAAGATTGTAAAAAGTGTTGGAATAAATTCTACTGTTCAGGAGGATGTCATGCAAATGCTATGAACTTTAATGGTGATGTGATGAAACCTTATGAACTAGGATGTGAAATGCAAAAGAAACGTACAGAGTGTTCTATAATGATACAAGCAAGATTAATGATAGAAGGGAAATAGTTTAAATGATTAAGGGGTATAAAGGAAATAATCCTGTAATCGATAGTAGTGTTTTTATAGCTGAATCAGCAGATATAATAGGAAATGTTACTATAGGAAAAAATTCTAATGTATGGTATAACGTAGTTATAAGAGGTGACGAAAATAATATAGTTATAGGTGAAAATACTAATATACAGGATGGAACTGTTATACATATAGAGTATAACAAAGAGACTATAATAGGAAATAACGTAACTGTTGGTCACAAAGCTCTTATACACGGATGTACAATAGGAGATAATACTTTAATAGGAATGGGATCTATAATACTAGGTGGTGTTGAAATTGGAGAATACACTTTAGTAGCTGCTGGAAGTCTGATTCCACCTAACAAGAAAATACCATCTGGAGTGCTTGTAAAAGGAGCTCCAGCAAAAGTTGTAAGAGAACTTACAGAAGAAGAAAAACAAAATCTTGTTAATTCTGCATTAAAATATGTAGAAACTGCAAATAATTATAAGTAGAGATGAAAAAAGGGGCAATATAATAATATTGTCCTTTCTTCTCTTATAAAACAAAACTACTTAAACTGAGACTAGGGTGTGAAAAATGAAGGTAAGTTATAGACATTTAAAAAGATATAAAGAAATAGTCCATATACTTTTAAAATATGGATTTAGTATTATTGTTGAGAAACTTAATATAGAAGGAGTAGCTTATAAAATTCCTATAACAAATCCACCAGCAGAAATAAAAAATATGACTACAGGTGAACGATTGAGAAAGACATTTGAAGAATTAGGTCCTACATATGTAAAATTAGGACAGATATTAAGCACTAGAAAAGATTTATTAGATCAAAGTATTATAAGTGAATTGATAAAACTAAGAGATAATGTGGAAGTGTTTGATACTGAAATAGCTATGAGTATATTAAAAGAAGAGCTTAGTATACCCATAGATAAAATTTTCGAAGAGTTTAATGAGACACCTATAGCAGCCGCATCGCTAGGGCAAGTTTATGAAGCAAAATTAATTAGTGGAGAAAATGTAATAGTAAAAATTCAAAGACCTAATGTTGAACAATTGATAAAATCGGACATAGAGATTTTAAAGTCTATTGCATCTGCTCTAACGGACATAAAGAAAGATTTAAATATAGATGCACAAGGTATAGTTGAAGACTTTGAGACTCAAATTTTAAGAGAGTTAGACTATAACTTTGAAGCTATAAATGCTGTTAAATTCCAAAATATGTTTTCAAATACAAATGAAGTTTATATACCTAAAGTGTTTATGGATTATACAACTCAAAAAGTCTTGGTATTAGAAAAAATAGTTGGAGTTAAGCTTAGTGACGTAAATAAAATGAAGAAGTTAGGCTGGGATACGGAAAAAATAAGTGAAATAGGAATTAGATCTTTATTCAAACAAATTTTTGAATATGGATTTTTCCATGCAGATCCACATCCAGGAAATATATTTGTTATAAATGAAAATTGTATAGCGTATATAGATTTTGGTATGATTGGAATTATTGATAAGAAGATGTTAAATACATTAAATTCAATAACACTTGCAGCTGTAGATAGAAATATAGATAGAATAATATACTTACTGATGGAATTGGATGTAATATCTTATGAGACTAACTTAACTGGATTAAGGCAAGATTTACTGTATTTAATGCATTATTATTATGATGTACCAATAGATAAATTAAATCTGGGAGATATATTAAATGAAGTATTTAGATTTTGTAGAACATACAAGGCTGCACTTCCACCTCAATTGGTATTGTTAGGAAAAGCTCTTATTACTTTAGAGGGAACGGCTAGAGAATTAAATCCTAATTTCTCAATAACTGTTGCAGGCAAATCATTTATGAAGTATTACTATTTAAATAGATTAAATCCTGAAAATTTAATAAAAGAATCAAAACAAAGTGCTCAAGAAGCCATTGCAGATATAAGGATAATTCCTAGACAAGTAAAATCTATTTTAAGAAATATAGAAAAAATAATATTAAAATTCATATTGAAGATGTCAAATTCTCTAAATTAGAAAAAATAATAACAGATTTGGCAACTCAATTGTCTCTAAGTTTAGTTTTAGCGGCACTATTAGTTGGGTCATCTTTAATAATAGCTTCACCAAATGTAAATAGCAGTTGGTGGGTTAAAGTGCTTGCTTTTTCAGGGTTTGTAGTTTCTTTTTTAGTAGGAATACTTTTAGTTGTTAAGATAATAAGATCACAATATATAAAAAAATAGGGGGAGATATACATGTTTAACAAAAAATGGACACTTAAGTACAAAGGCAGCATAAAAGAATATGATTTAGGTAAAAAAATGAAGATTTCCCCGGAAATAGGGCAAATTTTAAAAAATAGAGGTATTAAAAATGAAGAAGATGCTGAAATTTTTATAAATCCGTCATTAGATTACTTAAGAGACCCATTTTTAATGAAAGATATGAAAAAAGCTGTAGATAGAATAAAATATGCTATGGAAAATAATCAAAATATATGGATATATGGAGATTACGACGTTGATGGAGTATCATCTACATCTATATTATGTATATATTTCGACTCTATAGGATACCCAGTTAAATACTATATACCAAATAGATTAGAAGAAGGATACGGTATAAATGAAGATGCAATAAGGATACTGAAGGAACAAGAGTGTGATTTAATAATAAGTGTAGATTGCGGAATAACGTCTGTAAAAGAAGTTGAATTGGCGAATGAATTGGGTATAGATATTATAATAACAGACCATCATGAAGTACAAGATAAAATACCAGATGCGTATGCAGTCATAAATCCTAAACAAAAAGATTGTAACTATCCATTTGATATGTTATGTGGTTGTGGAGTAGCATTCAAAATTATACAAGCATTAACTCCTGAAGATGAGTTTAAAACCTCTATGTACAAGTACCTAGAGATAGTAACTTTAGCAACTATATGTGATATAGTACCTTTGGTGGATGAGAACAGAATAATTGTAAAAAATGGCTTAAAGCTTATGAAAGATGGAGAAAATATAGGTCTAAGAGAACTTATAAATGTTTGTGGCATTGAAACAGATAAAATAGGTTCATCACATATAGGATTTTCTATAGGACCTAGAATTAATGCTTCTGGTAGATTAGGATATTCATATTTAGGTGTTGAATTATTTACAACTAAATCAAAAGAAGAAGCTATGGAAATAGCTAGTCTATTAGAAGAAAAGAATAATGAAAGACAAATGATAGAAGCTAAAATGTATCAAGAAGCAGAAGATATAATTTTAAATGACAAAAACTATAATTCAGATAAAGTATTAGTAATAGCTAAAGAAGGATGGCAACATGGAGTTATAGGTATAGTTGCATCTAAATTGACAGAAAAGTATTATAAGCCAACAATACTTTTAACTATTGAAGATGGAGAAGCTACTGGGTCTGCTAGATCTATAAAAGGATTTAGTATATTCGATACTTTAGTTAATTGCTCAGAGTTACTAAATAAATTTGGTGGACATGAACAAGCAGCAGGTCTATCAATGGATTCTAAAAATATAGAAACTTTAAGAAGAAAAGTTAATGAAATTGCAAATTATCAACTTACAGAAGATGATATGGTAGAAAATATATCTGTAGAGTTTGAATTAAATGAAGGTTCTATAGATTTTAATTTAATAGAAGAACTTCATAGTTTAGAGCCTTTTGGAATGAGTAATCCGAGTCCTAGATTTATAATGAGAGACTTAGAAATAAGAGGTATCTTTAGACTAGGAAAAGACAAGAACCACTTAAAGTTAAACTTAGAAAAGATAGCGTATATGAATGTATAGGATTTAATATGGCATATATGTCAGAGAAGTTTGACATAGGAGATAAGGTTGACGTATTATTCCAATTGGATGAAAATAACTATATGGGAAATAGGAAAATACAATTTTTACTAAAAGATATAAGGATGGCATATCCAAAAGATATTGGCAAAAACATAGAAAGTATAAACTTATTTAGAAATATTAAACCTTGCTTGGATTCAAATAATAAAATTTTAAATTATGGAAAAGTTAATATAGATGGATGCAAAGATATAAATGTATTTGACTATATAAATGAAAAAAGTTTAGTAATTGCAAATTCAGTAAATGGATTTTTTAAAGCATTATCAGATATATCACTTACTGAATATGAATTTGACATAAATTACAATATTATAGAGAATATAAACAACAAAGTTCAACTTATATTCTTTCCCTATATTGATAAAATAGATTTAAAAGATATAATAATATTATTCTTTATGATTATTTATATGATATTGAGGAATATTCATTCCTATATGGAGATAGTGACAATGGATGTGAAATTATAAAATATTATGATAAGAATGATTTAATATATATAAATAATATTGTTAGAAGTATAATTCCAGAAAGAGAAGAATTTATAACTTTATATAGAATAATGTCTAAATATAAAGTTATAAAAATTAATATACTAGATATTAAATCTAAGTTAAACATATCACCAATAAAATTATTTGCTATGTTAAATGTGTTTAAAGAGTTAGATTTAATTAATTTTCATGTGGAAGATGAAAATAGTACTTTAACAATGGAAATTATGCCAAAACCAAGTACTAAGATTGATTTAGATTCAAGTAAAGTACTACAAGGACTTAATCAACTTAAGGATAAATACAAGCAAAGCTATTAGGAGGATTTAAATGAACTTAAAAGATTCAATAAGAGAGATTAAAGATTTCCCAAAACCAGGTATAGGATTTAAAGACATAACAACTTTATTAAGCAACGGAGAAGCATTTAAGTTTGCGGTAGATGAAATAATAGCAGATCTAAAAGATAAGAATGTTGATATAATAGTTGGACCAGAAGCGAGAGGTTTCTTAATGGGAACTCCAGTGGCTTATGGAATGGGTATAGGATTTGTACCAGTAAGAAAGCCAGGTAAGTTACCAGGAGAAACTGAAAAATTTGAATATGGATTAGAATACGGGACAGACACTTTAGAAATCCATAAAGATTCAATAAAACCAGGTCAAAGAGTTGCAATAGTAGATGACTTATTAGCTACAGGTGGAACTATGGAAGCTGCAGCTAAACTTATAGAAAAATTAGGTGGAGAAGTTGTTTCTATGCAATTTTTAATAGAATTAGAAGAGTTGAATGGTAGAGATAAAGTATCTCAATATCATGTAAACTCACTTGTAAAATATTAATAGTGTTCAATAGTTGGTAAAAAGCCAACTATTTTCATATATATCAAAATTTATACTATAAAATAGGTGGTACTATGCAAGATAAGCAATTACAAGAACTAATAGAAAAAATAAGAAGATATGCCCCTAATGGCGATTTAGACTTAATTGAAAAAGCCTATTACTATGGTAAAAAAGCCCATGAAGGACAATTAAGAAAATCTGGGGAGCCATATTTTATACATCCAATAGCTGTTGCTAATATACTTTGTGATATGGAATTAGATATGCAAACTATAGCAGCGGGATTATTACACGATGTAGTTGAAGATACCGAATTTACATATGAAGATATTAAAAAAGATTTTGGGGAAGAAATCGCAGACCTTGTTGATGGAGTAACTAAACTTGGACAGATAAAGTATAAGTCTAAGGAAGAGACACAAGCTGAAAACTTAAGAAAAATGTTTTTAGCTATGTCAAAAGATATAAGAGTAATACTTATAAAATTAGCCGACAGGCTACATAATATGAGGACTCTAAAGTTCATGCCGCCTGAAAAAGCTAAAGCTAAAGCGACAGAAACGCTAGAAATATACGGTGGAATTGCAAGTAGATTAGGAATATACAAAGTAAAATGGGAACTAGAAGATATCGCACTTAGATATATAGATTGTGATGGATATTATGACTTGGTGGAAAAAGTAGCTAAAAAAAGAAGCCAAAGAGAAGCTTATATAGAAGGAATAGTACATATTCTTAAAGAAAAATTTGATGAAGTTAATATAAATTGTGATATATATGGAAGACCTAAGCATTTCTACAGTATATATAGAAAGATGAAAAACAAGCATAAGGATTTTGAAGAAATATATGATTTAATGGCAGTTAGAATAATCGTAAATTCAGTAAAAGATTGTTATGCAGTTTTAGGTATGGTGCATACTCTATGGAAGCCAATACCAGGAAGATTTAAAGACTATATAGCTATGCCAAAGCCTAATATGTACCAATCCTTACATACCATAGTTGTAGGACCAGATGGAGAGCCTTTAGAAATTCAAATAAGAACTAATGAAATGCATAACATAGCAGAATACGGAATTGCTGCACACTGGAAGTATAAAGAAGGAAAAACTAGTGGTAAGGAAAGTAAACTAGAAGAAAAACTACAATGGTTAAGACAGATGATGGAGTGGGAAAAGGACTTAAAGGACCCACAAGAATTTATGGATGCATTAAAAGATGACGTGTTTAATAGCCAGGTATATGTATTTACGCCAAAAGGGGATGTAATAGAGTTACCTGCTGGGTCAACACCGATTGACTTTGCATACAGAGTTCACACTAATGTAGGGAACAAATGCGTAGGAGCTAAGATAAATGGAAGAATAGTTACATTGGACTATAAGTTGCAAAATGGTAATATTGTTGAGATTTTAACTTCAGCAAATTCAAGTGGACCAAGTAGAGATTGGATAAATATAGTACAAACTCCTAACGCTAAGTCTAAAATAAGACAATGGTTTAAAAAAGAAAGACGAGAAGAAAATATAGAAAGAGGTAGCTTGATTTTAGAGAAAGAATTTAAAAAATATAGCATACCTACAAAAGATCCAATAATTGAAAAGTATATGCTTCAAATGGCAAGAAAGTTTAACCAACCGACTGTAGATGATCTAGTTGCAACTATAGGATATGGAGGGATAATGCCATCTCAGATAGTTCCTAAAATAAAAGAACTTTATGAAAAAGATTACGTAAAGAAATCTTCTGATATAAAGCTCATAGATGATATAAATAAACATAGTATAGGAGAACAAGAGTATACTAAAAAAGAAAAATCATCACCTCAAGGAGTTATGGTAAAAGGAGTAGATAATATACTTGTTAGATTTGCTAAGTGCTGTAATCCAATACCTGGAGATGAGATTATAGGATATATAACAAAGGGAAGAGGAGTTGCAGTACATAGAAAGGATTGTCCTAACTCTAACTTAGATAATGACTATTTTAAAAACAGATTAGTAGAAGTTTCTTGGGAAAACTCCAATAATGCGAAGTTTGAAGCGGAAATTCAAATACAAGCAGAAGACAGACGTGGAATTATAAATGACATAACGCATATTGTGTCTATAGAAAAAGTATCATTAAATGGGATTAATGCAAGAAAAGGAAAACTAAATATTGTAAGTGTAAACTTACTTGTAGAAGTTGATAGTATAGAAACATTAACTCTTTTAATGAAAAAGGTAAGAGCAATACCGGGAGTGGAAGATATTTATAGAGTTATAAATTAAGGAGGCATTATGAGAGCTGTAGTTCAGAGGGTAGCATCATCGAGTGTCACTGTAGATGAGCAAGAAATTTCAAATATAGAAAAAGGATTATTAGTACTTTTAGGAGTGACACATGAAGACACTAGTAAGGATGTTGATTATTTAATAGAAAAAATAGTTAACTTAAGAATATTTGAAGATGAAGATGAAAAAATGAATTTATCTCTTAAAGATATAAATGGAGAATTGATTGTTGTCTCACAATTTACATTATATGGAGACTGCAGAAAAGGCAGAAGGCCTAACTTTACAGGAGCGGCTAAGCCAGATTTAGCTAATAATTTATATGAGGAATTCATAGAAAAAGCTAAAAAACAAAATATAAATGTTGGTACTGGAAAATTTGGAGCACATATGATGGTTGAACTAATAATGATGGACCAGTTACAATACTTATAGATTCTGAAAAAAATTTTTAAGGGGGATTTAATTATGATAATAGAGAAATTCACAGATCATTTATTTGGAGAAAACACATACTTAATAGCAGATAAAAACACTAGAGAGGGTGCGGTTATAGATCCAGGCGGAGAAATAGATGATTTAATGAGATTTATAAAAGATAACTTTATAGATGTTAAATATATAATACTTACGCATGGACATGGAGACCACATCGGTTGTGTTCCTAAGTTAAAAGAAACTACAAATGCATGTATAATAGCTGACAGTGAAGAGAAAGAGTTACTTTTAGATAAAAAGAAAAACTTGAGTTATAGAATGCATTGTGGAGCAACTGAGTTTGATGCAGATAAATATGTAAATGATGGAGACAGTATAAAATTAGGAGAATTAAAGCTTAAGTTTATACACACTCCAGGACACACAAAAGGTTGTATGTGCATAAAAGTTGGGAATCACATGTTTACAGGAGATACATTATTTGCTGGAAGTATGGGAAGAACTGATTTATACAGTGGAGATGACAACCAAATGAAAAAATCATTAAATAGATTAAAAAAATATGAAGATGATATAATCGTATATCCAGGGCATGGTCCAAATACTACAATGGGAATAGAAAAAGCAACTAATCCATATTTAGTATAAGGAGTTTGTTCAGAATAACAATAAAGGAGTAGTTTAAATGTTAGGTATTGAGTTAAAAGGACATGACTACAAATATGAAATTGCAGAATTATTCAAGTTATTTACTACTCAATTTAAATTTATAAAAGAAGATGAAAACTTTGAAAAAACTTTGATAAATGAGTTTGTTAAAGATAAAAATTGCATAAAGAGTATAACTAAATACTATGAAAAAGACGATTTAAAGCTTTGTAAAGAAGAAGTTTTTGATATAACTTCTTTAAATGAAGAAGAGATAAAAAGAAATCTAAAACTATTATAAAAAGAAGTATATTTAAGGTTTTAAGTGAATTGTACGACACTTATGTACCATGGGGGATTTTGACAGGAATAAGACCTGTTAAAATAGTCCATAGTTTATTAGATGAAGGACTGAGTGAATTTGAGATAAGACAAAACCTTAAAGATAACTATTTAATAAAAGATGAAAAAATAGATTTAGCTTTAGATATAGCAAAAAGAGAGCGTGTATTTATATATCCTATTGATAAAAACAAAATATCTTTATATGTAAGTATTCCTTTTTGCCCTACGAGATGTGTATATTGCTCATTTCCTTCTAATCCTATGAAACAATTTGGACATTTAAGAGAGAATTACGTAAAAGCTATTGTAAAGGAAATAAAAGGGTTAGCGAAACTATTAAAAGAGACTAATAAAGAAATTGAAACTTTATATATAGGTGGAGGAACACCGACAACATTAGAGGCTGAGCAACTAGATGATTTAATTAAATCTCTATTTATAGAACTTGATTTAACAAAAATAAAAGAGTTTACAGTTGAAGCTGGAAGACCAGATACTATAACTAGAGAAAAATTAGAAGTTATGAAAAAACATAATGTTACTAGAATAAGCATAAATCCTCAAACTATGAATAATGGAACCTTAGTCAAAATAGGTAGAGATCATAACGTAGATGATATAGTAAGATGTTTTAATATGGCTAGAGAGCTTGGATTTAATAATATAAACATGGATATTATACTAGGTTTAGTAGATGAAAATGTGGAAATGGTTAGAAATACTTTAGAAAGAATAAAAGAACTTTCTCCAGAGAGTTTAACTGTACATACATTAGCAATAAAAAGAGCATCTACACTAAAAGAAAATCTAGATAAGTATGAACTTACAAGATATGAAGAGATGATAAGCATGATAAATTTATCTATGGAGTATGCAAAATCTATGGGGCTTAATCCTTACTATATGTACAGACAAAAACATATGCTTGGAAACCTTGAAAACATAGGATATGCTAAAGAAGGATTTGAATGTATATATAATATTCAAATTATGGAAGAAAAGCAAAGTAATCTTGCTGTAGGGGCAGGTGCTATCAGCAAATATGTATATGTAGATGAAGATAGAATTGAAAGAACTGACAATGTTAAAAATGTAGAAATTTACATAGATAGAGTTGATGAAATGATAGAAAGAAAGGAAAAGGAGGTATATAAAAATGTTAACTAAAGCTCCAAGAGGAACTAAAGATATAACTCCAAAAGATGCATATAAATGGAATTATGTTGAAAATAAATTTAGAGAAGTATGCGCATTGTTTGGATATGAGGAAATAAGAACCCCTATATTTGAACATACAGAGTTATTCCAAAGAGGTGTCGGAGAAACAACAGATGTCGTTCAAAAGGAAATGTATACTTTTGAAGACAAAGGAAATAGAAGTATAACGCTAAAACCAGAAGGTACAGCTGGTGCAGTAAGAGCATTCATTGAAAATAAAATGTATGCAGATACTCAACCAACCAAATTATTCTACCAAACTCCATGCTTTAGATACGAAAGACCTCAAGCTGGAAGACAAAGACAATTCCATCAATTTGGAATAGAAACATTAGGTAGTGACAAACCATCTATAGATGCTGAAGTTATAGCTTTAGCTGTTCAATTTTTCAATGAGGTAGGATTAAATAATTTAGAAACTTGTATAAACTCAGTAGGTTGCCCTACTTGTAGAGAAAAATATAATAATATTTTAAAGGATTATCTAGATGCAAAAGTGATGTTTTATGTGAGACTTGCAATGAGAGAAAAGAAAAAATCCAATGAGAGTTATAGACTGTAAGAACCCAGTTTGCAAAGAAAATTTAGCAGATATTCCATATATGATAGATCACTTATGTGATGATTGCAAAGATCATTTTGCAAAAGTTCAAGAGTATTTAACTGAAATGGGTATAAATTTCAAAGTTGATAAAACTATAGTTAGAGGACTTGATTACTACAAAAAGACTGCTTTTGAAATAATATCAAATGATATAGGAGCACAAAGCACAGTTTGTGGTGGTGGTAGATATGATGGACTAGTAGAACAACTAGGAGGGCCTAAAGGCGTTAGCGGAATTGGATTTGCTCTTGGGGTTGAAAGATTACTATTAACTCTTGAAAATAATAATATAGAAATTGAAAATCCTAAAGCTACAGATATATTCATAGCTACAATAGGTGAAAATGCTCAGACTAAGAGTTTTAAAATATTAAAAGATTTAAGAGAAAATCATATAAGTGCAGATAAAGATCATTTAGATAGAAGTTTAAAAGCTCAATTTAAATATTCAGATAAATTAAATGCAAAATATACTATAGTAATAGGTGATGATGAATTAGCAAATGATGAAGTAAAATTAAAAGATATGTCAACATCAGAACAAACTAGTATAAAATTAAGTGAAATCGTTAAAGAATTAAAAAATAGATTATAGATAATTCTTAATAATTAATAACATATTGGAGGAAAGACATGGAGACTCTAAACGGATTAAAGAGAACTCACTATTGTGGAGACTTAAGAGAATCTAATATAGATGAAGAAGTTGTACTTATGGGATGGGTACAAAAGAAAAGAAACTTAGGTGGATTAGTATTTGTAGACTTAAGAGATAGAAGTGGAATTTGCCAAATAATATTTGACACAGATGTAAATGCAGAAGCTTTTGCAAAAGCTGAAAAATTAGGATCTGAGTATGTAATAGCAATAAAGGGTAAGGTTGCAGAAAGATCTTCTAAAATCCTAATTTACCAACAGGTGATATAGAAGTATTTGCTACAGAATTAAAATTACTAAATAAATCAGAGACACCACCTATATATATAAAAGATGACGATAATGTATCTGAAGAGTTAAGACTTAAATATAGATATTTAGATTTAAGAAAACCATCTATGCAAAAGAACTTAATATTAAGAAGTAGAGTTGCTAGTATAGTTAGAAATTACTTAACAGAAAATAATTTCTTTGAAATAGAAACACCATTTTTAATAAAACCAACTCCAGAAGGAGCTAGAGACTATTTAGTACCAAGTAGAGTAAATGAAGGTAAATTCTATGCACTACCACAATCACCTCAATTATTTAAACAATTATTGATGGTAAGTGGAATGGATAGATACTTCCAAATAGTTAAGTGTTTTAGAGATGAGGACTTAAGAGCTGATAGACAGCCAGAGTTTACTCAAATAGACTGTGAAATGTCTTTTGTTGAACAAGAAGATGTTATGGCTATAATGGAAAAATGGTACAAAGAATATTCAAAGAAGTATTGAATGTAGAGGTTAGCTTACCTCTTAAGGCGATGACTTATGCTGAAGCTATGGAAAGATATGGATCAGATAAGCCTGATACTAGATTTGGATATGAATTAACTAATATATCTGATGTAGTTGCAAATTGTGGATTTGGTGTTTTTGCTAATGCTACTAAAGATGGAATGAGTGTTAGAGGTATAAACGTAAAAGGTAAAGCAGAAGATTTCTCTAAGAAACAAATTGGAAAATTAGAAGATCATGCTAAAACTTATAAAGCAAAAGGTCTTGCTTGGATGAAAGTTGGAGAAAATAATGAAGTAACATCTCCTATAGCTAAGTTCTTCACAGAAGAAGAAATAAATGCTATATTAAATAAAATGGATGCTCAATCTGGAGACTTATTATTATTTGTTGCAGATAAGGATAGTGTAGTATTTGATGCTTTAGGTCAAGTAAGATTAGAAGTAGCTAGAAGATTAGACTTATTAGATAACAATACTTATGAAATGTTATGGGTTACTGAATTCCCAGTATTTGAAGAAGATGAAGAAACTGGAAGAATGATAGCTAAGCATCACCCGTTCACTTCTCCATTAGATGAAGATTTAGAAAGATTAGAAGGCAATGATAAAGCTTCTTTAAGAGCTAAAGCTTATGATATGGTTATAAATGGTTATGAAGTAGGAGGAGGAAGTGTTAGAATATTTAATGCTGATGTGCAACAAAAAATGTTCAAAGCATTAGGTTTCACTGAAGAAGAAGCTCAAGAAAAATTCGGATTCCTATTAGATGCATTCAAATATGGTACTCCACCTCATGCTGGTATGGCATTTGGTCTTGATAGACTTATAATGATATTAGCTGGAACTACTAATATAAAAGATGTAATAGCATTCCCTAAAAATCAAAGTGCTGTTTGTCCTATGACTAATGCTCCTGCAATTGCAGAAGAAGTTCAATTAGAAGAATTAAATATAAAAGTTGATATAAAAGATAAAGAATAGCACGTTTAAAATAAATACTGTTGAAGAAAATTCAGCAGTATTTATTTTTTGAAGAAAATAATATATAATATATTATATGAATGAAAAAGAGGTAATAATATGGAGAAAAAATTAGCTAAAAACAATGATAAGGAAGCCATCATAAAGCGATTAAATAGAATTGAAGGACAAGTAAGGGTATTCAAAAGATGGTAGAGGATGAAAGATATTGTGTAGATATTCTAGTCCAAATATCCGCAATAAGATCAGCTATAAATAGAGTTGGAAATATAATACTTGAAAATCATATAAAAGGATGTGTATCAAACTCGATAAAAGAGGGTGAAACACAAGAATCAGAAGAATTAATTTCTGAACTGATGGAAACTATAAACAAATTTACAAAATAGGGGGAGTACTATGAATCAACATGGGTATGTAGTAGAAATAGTAGATAGTATAACTGCTAAAATAAAAATGCAACAGCATTCAGCTTGTGCATCTTGTGGTAAGTGTGCATCATCTACTGATAAAAAAGATATAGTTGTTGAAGTTGATAATACTATAGGAGCTAAAGTAGGTGACTATGTAGAATTAAACATGGATTCTATAAATGTAATAAAAGCTGCATCTATAGTATATATAATTCCTTTAGTAGCGCTTTTAGGTGGTACAGTGGTTTCATATAGTATATTGAATTTAATTAATACATCTGTTAATAAAGAAGTATTAAGTGCTGTAATAGCTCTAGTGTTAACCGGGTTAGTTTACTTATTTATAAAAAAGAAAGATTCAAAGCTTAGAGAAAGTAGACAGTATATACCAGTAATAACTAAGGTTATAGATAAAATAAATATATAAAAAAGAGGAAGTTATACGACTTCCTCTTTTATTATCTATTTTAAATCTTTTTTATCATCTTCTTGTACATTTTTATCTTTATCTATTGCCAAATCTATATCTAAATCACTATCTTCTGTCATTATATTATTTTCATAGTTGGAATCTTTTTTTGTTATAACGTGGTTAAATCCAAATGTAGCTTTATTTAATTTTATTGTATTTATAGTTTTAACAAATGAAGTAACTAGTAATATACCAAGAGATATAGCGCCTCCGACCAAAAGTGCAGTTGCACCTGTAGATGCAGCTAGTTCATAGTTTTCTTGAACTAAATAAAGCATTGTGTTATACATTCCAAGTCCAGGGACTAAAGGAATTATACCAGGTATTACAAAGACGATAGCTGGCTGTTTTAATTTTCTAGCACAAACTTCACTAGCAATACCTATTATAGTTGCTGGAACAAAGTTTGATAAAGCTGGATTGTTTGTAGCTTTAAATAGATATACATATAAAACCCATCCTATAGCTCCTATTAAACCAGATACATAAAGAGATCTCTTAGGAGCACTTAAAAATATAGCAAATCCTATTGTACATAAAAAACTAAATATAAAATGTAAATATAAAGGCATGCTACTCATTATAATATACCTCCTAATCTAAGCCATACTTCAAGAACAAATCCTACTCCGACAGCTATAGCGGTTGCGGTTAATGCAGCATCAAAAGCTCTAGCTACCCCTGAAATTAAATCTCCAGAAATAAGGTCTCTTAAGCCTTTAATTAATGAAACTCCAGGAAGTAGAGGCATTATAGATCCTACAATAAGTGTATTAGGTTGACTCAAAAGTCCTAAGCTTGATAAACTAACACCTACAACTGCTATGAAAATTGAAGCTGCAAGTGTAGAAAATGAAGGTATAGAACTAATACTAAATATTTTATCAAATATTATAACAGCGAAAATCGATGTTATGTATGTAAATAAAAAATCTACTACTGTACAACCTAATAAAACTGAGAAGCATGCAGATCCAAGCCCAGTTCCTATATATACTACCCATTGGTTATAAGACTTAGCTTTTTCAATTCCTTTAAGCTGAATTAGTGCATCTTCAATTGATAAATCTTTATTAGAGACAAATTCCCTTGAAAATGCATTCAAAAGGTCGATTTTATTTATGTTTATACCTCTATTTTTTATAGTCTTCATAAACGTTATACCATCGAATCTTTCGTCTGAGATAATTATTACAGTAGGGGATGTAAATACGTTTACATGTTTAAAACCTCTAGAATTACAAATTCTAAGTATGGTGTCCTCTACTCTATAAGTTTCAGCACCATTTCGAAGCATCAGCTCCCCGGTGAAAAGTGCTAGTCTGAAGATATTCTTTTTTCCGTGTTGATCAATGTTATTTTCTCTATCCAAAATTACACCTCCTAAATAAATATAACAATAAAGATTATATCAAATTATTGCACTATATTACACATATTTATTCACTATAAAAACACATTAAATATAATTTGAAAATTATATTTAAATTACACAATTTTATAAATAATATAACTATTAAATATATATATATTCAGATTCATATAGACGTTTTATTTT
>NZ_JAIXHU010000035.1:0-34992 GCF_025671395.1 Paraclostridium sp. AKS73
CATTATGAAAATTTGAAAAATTATTGCTTAGGGTTATGGTAGCACCCTTATAAATATATATTACGGATGCTACCTAAGAAACTTTATATTAAAATTTAAAAAATTTATATTAAAAAGGGGGATTAGTTTTATGGAGACTGAAATCGCAGCCCCAGAAAAAGAAAGTGTATTAGAAAATTTATTAGGTAAGTACAGAATGAGACAACTAATTTTAGTTGGAACAGATATAGCATGTATGGTGTTATCATTTATAGCTTCTACTTGGATCATATACTCTCAATACTATTTGGAGCATATAGCGATGGGTGCAATTTTAGTTTATATATTTGTAAGTATAGTAACTTTATCATTGTTTAGATGTTACCACAGCTTATGGAGATATGCAGGAGAAGAAGAACTAATTGCGATAGTATTTGCGTGTACATTTTCAGTAATAACAACTTATTTAATACACCTATTTATGGGAACAAAATTTTCAATAGCTTTTTACATTTTAAACACTATATTGACTATATCATTAACAGGAGGAACGAGACTTCTTTATAGAACGGGCAGAAGACTTTTGATAAGAAGTAGTTTGAAAGAAAAATCATCAAATGTACTTATTGTAGGAGCAGGAAGTGCAGGCGAGATGGTAATCCAAGAACTTAAAAACAATCCTCAACTTTTAAAAAAACCTATAGGAATATTAGATGATGACGTAAGTAAAAAAGGTAGAAGAATACATAATATACCTATTTTAGGAAATATAAAAGACGTTCACAACCTAGTAGAAAAGTATGATATTGATGAAATTATAATAGCGATCGCTAAAATAAGTAAACATGAAAAAAACATATTATAGAAATTTGTAAACAAACAAAATGTAAATTAAGAACAATACCTGGTGTATATGAAATTATTGATGGAAAAGTAGACATAAAAAAAATCAGGGATGTTCAAATTGAAGACTTGCTAGGAAGAGAACCAATAAAAGTAAATTTAGCTGAAATGAGTCAGTATTTACAAAACAAAGTAGTTTTAGTAACAGGTGGAGGAGGAAGCATTGGAAGCGAACTATGTAGACAGGTAGCAAGCTTTAATCCAAAACAACTTATAATACTTGATAACTACGAAAATAACGCATACGCAATTCAACAAGAGTTAATAAGAAAATACGGTAGCAGTTTAAATCTTAAAACAGTAATAGCATCAATTAGAGAAGAAAAGCGTATGGATGAAATATTTAATAAGTATAGACCTGATGCAGTATTCCATGCAGCAGCGCATAAGCATGTTCCTCTTATGGAAAAAAGCCCAAGTGAGGCTATAAAAATAATATATTTGGAACTAGAAATGTAGCAACACTTGCAGATAAATATAAAGTTAAAAGATTTGTACTTATATCTACAGACAAAGCAGTTAACCCAACTAATATAATGGGTGCAACTAAAAGAGCAGCAGAAATGATAATACAAACTATGAATGAAAAAAGTGAAACAGAGTTTGTAGCAGTTAGATTCGGAAATGTACTTGGAAGTAACGGAAGTGTTATTCCATTATTTAAAAAGCAAATTGAAGAAGGTGGACCAGTAACTATAACTCACCCAGATATTATACGATATTTTATGACAATACCAGAAGCCGTTCAACTTGTTATACAAGCAGGAGCTATGGCTAAAGGTGGAGAGATATTTGTTCTTGATATGGGAGATCCAGTTAAGATAGTTGATTTAGCAGATAATTTAATTAGACTTAGCGGATTTGAACCAAATGTAGATATAAAGATTAAGTTTACTGGGCTTAGACCAGGAGAAAAGTTATACGAAGAGTTACTTATGTCAGAGGAAGGATTAACTAACACTGATCATAAGAAGATATTTATTGGTAAACCGATAGATTTTGATTCAGAAAGATGCAAGATGCATGTAGAGATTTTAAAGTCTATAGTTGATAAAGAAGAAGTAGAGCTAATTGATAGTGTTATGAGAGAATTAGTTACTACTTATATAAGACCTGAAGAAGCAAATGATAAATCACTTAAGGGGGCATAAAATATGAATATTCCATTTTCACCACCAGATATAACGGATGTTGAAATAAATAATGTTGTAGAAGTATTAAAATCAGGATGGATTACAACAGGTCCAAAGACTAAGGAATTTGAAAGAAAGATAGCGGATTACTGCACAACAAATAGAGCTATATGTTTAAACTCTGCCACTGCAGGAATGGAAATGACATTAAGAGTTTTAGGAATAGGACCAGGAGATGAAGTTATAACAAGTGCCTATACATATACTGCATCGGCAAGTGTTATACATCATGTTGGTGCAAAGATAGTTTTAGTTGATACAGCAGAAGGTTCATACCAAATGAATTATAAAAAATTAAGTGAAGCTATAACAGAAAAAACAAAGGCTGTTATATGTGTTGATTTAGCAGGAGTACCTTGTGATTATGACGAGATTTTTGAAGTTGTTAATAGTAAAAAAGACTTATTTAAATCAAATAATGAAATACAAAAGTCTATAGGAAGAGTAACTGTAATAGCTGATGGAGCACACTCATTTGGTGCAAGTTACAAGGGCAGAATGAGTGGAAGCATAGCTGATTTTACAAGCTTTTCTTTCCACGCTGTTAAGAACCTTACTACAGCAGAAGGTGGAGCTGTTACGTGGAAGAATATTGATGGAATTGATGATGAAGAAATATACAAAAAATATAATTGTTTATCACTTCATGGACAAACAAAAGATGCATTAGCTAAGACTAAAATCGGATCTTGGGAGTATGACATAATCGAACCTGCATACAAATGCAATATGACAGATATAATGGCAGCGATAGGATTAGGTCAATTAAGCAGGTATGAAGAGCTACTTAATTACAGAAAAGCAATTATAAATAAATATGATGAACTATTAAATGAAATTGATGGAGTGGAAGTACTTAAACATTTCGATGATGAGTATGAATCTAGTGGTCATTTATATTTAATTAGATTAACAGGAAAAGATGAAGTATTTAGGAATGAAGTCATAGTGAAAATGGCTGAGTCAGGAATTGCAACTAATGTTCATTACAAGCCACTGCCATTATTAACAGCTTATAAAAATTTAGGGTTTAATATAGAAAATTATCCTAATGCATTTAATATGTATAAAAATGAAATAACATTGCCACTTAATAGTGTCTTAACTCTAGAACAAGTTGAGTATATAGTAAATACACTAGACAAAATATTGGAGTAATAAAAAAGAAAAAGATTTTATGGAGGATTTTAATGTTTATTAAAAATGTTTTAGATAAAGTTTTTGGCTTAATACTATTAATTTTATTAGCTCCAATATTATTAATTATCGCATTTGCTATAAAACTTGATAGTAGAGGACCTATTATATTCAAACAAAAAAGACTTGGGAAGAATGGAAATATATTTGAAATATATAAATTTAGAACTATGTATGTAAATGCACCTGACATAAGGAATGAAGATGGGTCTACATTCAATAGTGATAACGATCCTAGAGTTACTAGGGTTGGTAATGTTTTACGAAAAACGAGCCTGGATGAATTGACACAAATATTTAACATATTAAAAGGAGAAATGAGCTTTATAGGACCGAGACCTGATTTGCCAGATCACTATGAGCTATATACAGATTTTGACAAAAGAAAGTTATTAGTTAAACCTGGAGTTACAGGCTATGCCCAGTGTAATGGCAGAAATAATATTGAGTGGAAAAATAGAATAGAGATGGATATATTTTATATTGAAAATTATTCTATATTACTAGATGTTCGAATATTAATTAAGACGGCGCTTTCTGTTTTAAAAAGTGAAGGTGTAAACAAATCTGTAGAACATGAAGAAGTTGAAGAAGCTAAAAATATTTAAAGTATGAGGTAAAAAATGATAAATATAAGAAGTGGAAAAGAAAGTAAAATGCTTTTACTTGAATACATAAATTATATAGAAGAAGATTCAATTTATTTTATTGAAAACAGTAATGGAAATATTAAATCAATAGCGAAGATTAAAAATCTTAAATGGGATAGTGAAATTTTTAATAAAAAAATAGGTTCGATGGAATTATGTTATGGTGATTTGACAGATAGTATAGTAACTAATATAGATGAGGTTGCTAAAGTAGAAAACTACGATTGTTTATTTACTAAGGTAAAAACAGACTCATATTCTAGTATGCATATTTTAGAAAAAAACAGATACAATTTAATGGACTCTATAATAACATTAAAGAAAAATATTGATGATAATATTTTAATTGATATTAATAAAGATTATGATTTTGGTGTTTTAAATGAAACAAATTTAGAAGACGTATTAGATATTATTGATAATTTATATAAACATGGTAGATTTTTTCAAGATCCTAATTTGAGAAATGAAGATGCAAATATACTATATAAGAAATGGATAGAAAATGAAATAAGAAGTAAGTCTGTTGATGTTATAGGAGTTACATATAAAGATAAATTAATAGGGTTTATAAGTTGCATATATAGGAATAGGATTAGTGATAGAGAATTAGATGGAGTTATAAGTTTAGTAGGAATTAATAAAGACTATCAAGGTTTAGGGATTGGAAAAAAGCTGATCAACTATGCACTTATGAATTTTAATAAGAAAAATATTAAAAATGTTTTTGTGGGAACTCAGATTGATAATTTAGGAGCTTTGAATTTTTATATATCAAATGGTTTCAGAGTAGAAAGCTCAATAAATAGTTTTCATAAGAAAGTTAGATAATAAATTATTTTTTAATAAGTAAGAATGGGAGCGTTTTAGTATGGCTAAAGTTTTAGTTACGGCACACCTAGGTAGGCACTTTAGAATATTTGGACAGAGTGACTATAAAGTGTTGTTAAATATGGGACATGAAGTTCACATAGCTGCAAATTTTAATGAAGAGATAGACAAATTTGATAACCCAAATGTAATAAAACATCAAATAGATTTTGATAGAAATCCATTTAGTATTCAAAATTTAAGAGCTTTAAAACAATTAAAAAAATTATTTAGAAAAGAAGATTTTGAATTAATTCATTGTCAGTCTCCATCAGGAGGTGCTATAACAAGATTAGCATCAAAAGAAACAAGAAAAAGAGGAACAAAGGTGCTATACACAGCTCATGGATTACATTTTTTTGAGGGAGCTCCGAAGAAAAATTGGATAATGTACTATAATTTTGAAAAATTTTTTGGTAAATATACAGATTGTATTATAACTATTAATAATGAAGATTTTTATTTGGCAAAAAATAGGTTGAAGATAAAGGATGTACAGCATATTCATGGAGTCGGTATAGATTTAAATAAGTTTAAACCACAAATAAAAAAGAATAAATTAGAACTAAGAAGTAAGTATGGATATAAAAATAGTGATTTTATATTAATTTATGTTGGAGAATTAAGTTACAGGAAGAATCAAGACACAGCAATAAAAATTATTAAAAAATTGAAGGATAGAATTCCAAATATAAAACTATTATTAGTTGGAACTGGAGAGTTAGAAAAACAATATAAAGAAACAGTTATTAAGTTAAATATAAAAAATAACATAGAATTTTTAGGATATAGAAATGATATAACAAATTTAATGTCTTTATCAGATGTATGTATATCAACTTCAAGACAAGAAGGTTTGCCAGTTAATATTATGGAAGCTATGGCAACAGGATTACCATTAGTTGTTAGTAACTGTAGAGGCAATAGAGACTTAGTAATAAACAATGAAAATGGATATGTTTTACCTTTAGATAATATAATTGAATTTGAAAAATCTATAGAGAAAATCTATAGAGAAGATGATTTAAAATTAAAATTTTCAGAGCAAAGCTTAAAAAATATAAAGTCTTATGATATGGAAATATACAAAAGAAATGGAACAAATTTATTCAAAGTATATAAGCGTAGTAGATAAATTATATGAGAACAAAAAATATAGGGAGGGAGATATGAAAATTATATACATGAGGTCTAATCCCATCGATCCAGATCCTAGAGTTGAAAAAGAAATGTCTGTAGCAATTAAAAGTGGATATACACCTATAGCACTAGCGTGGAATAGAGAAAAAACTGATTCAAATGTAGATAGAGAAAAAATACCATTATATAATGGAGAAGCTGAGGCATATAGATTTAATATAAAGGCAGGGTTTGGAGCAGGACTTAAAAACTTGGGACCTTTGATTAAATGGAATAAAGAAATCTTGTTGTGGCTAATAAAAAATAGAAAGAAATATGACTTAATACATGCATGTGACTTTGATACTGTATTACCGGCGGTATTTATGAACTTAATATTTAAAAAAAAATATGTATATGATATATTCGATTTCTATATTGATGCATTTTCAGTACCTAAAAAGCTAAGAGGACTAGTAAAAAAGATAGATTTCTTTGCTATAAAAAATCAGAATTTACTATTTTAGTTAACGAAAGTAGAATAGAACAAATTTCAGGAAGCAAACCTAAAAATTTGTTATTTGTACATAATACTCCAAAAACTTCAGATAATTTGAAAAAAAGTAAAGAAAAGTTAGAACGAAAAAAAAGAATATTTTATGGTGGGATATTATCTGATAATAGAATGATTGAAGAAACGATGAAAATATGCTCTAGAAATCAAGATTGGGAATTAATAGTAGCTGGATTTGGACCTATTGAAGAAAAGTGTAAAAAATATGATGAAAATTTTTCAAATATAAAATTTATAGGAAAACTAGCTTATAAAGATATAATACAAAATACTATAAACTCGGATGTAGTTTTTGCTTGTTATGATCCAAGTGTTCCAAATCACAGATATTCTTCTCCAAATAAACTATATGAAGCCATGATGTGTAAAAAACCTATAATTGTATGTGAAAATACAGGAATAGATAAAATTATAGTAGAAGAAAATATAGGATTAAGTTGTGAGTTTAATGAAAAATCCCTTGAAAATGCATTTAAAACATTGTTAGAAGATGAAGAAATATACAATATTATGGCAAGTAATAGCAGAAAGCTTTATGAAACTAAATATAAATGGGAAATAATGGAGAAAAGATTAAGTGATATGTATGAAAATATAAAAATAGATTTAGATTAATGAGGTGATTTATATAAATATATTAATTATAACAACGTGCTATCCTCCAGTGAATGTATCAGGAAGCATAAGAAGTTTATATTATGCTAACTATATGGCAAAATTAGGACATAAAGTAAGTGTATTAACAGTTGATTTTCCTAATCAATTTTCTAACTATGATAAATCATTAGAAAATAGAATAGATGAAAGTATAAAAGTTTATAGGTGCGGATTAGGGATATTATATAATAAATTTACCAAAAAAAAGAAGAAAATATTAATAGAACAGCACAGATAAATCAAAAAAGCAAAGAAAATATAAAAAGTAAATTAAGGAGAGAAATAAAAAGTTACCTGGCTATACCAGACAGTTATATGGTTTGGAAGAATAGTGCATCTAAGCTAGGTATAGACATTATTAAAAGTGATAAAATAGATTTAATATTTTCAATGCATGAAACCCCATCGTCTCACTTAGTTGCATATAATTTAAAACAAAAGTTTCAAAATGTTAGATGGGTAGCTTATTGGAGTGATCCATGGACATTTGATCCGAATAGATCTGAAATTCCATATATAAGAAAGCAAATTGAAAAATAATGGAAAAAAGTCGTAAAATTAGCAGAAAAGCACTTCTTTACAACAAAAGAATGTATGAAGTTGTATAGAGAAAAATTTATTATAGATAAAAACAATGCAGATATTGTTTATAGGGGATATGATGATAATTTATATAAACACATAAATTCAGATGATATGCCTAAGGAAATAAACAAAGATAAAATAAATATTTTACATGCAGGAGAAATATTCACAAAATTAAGAGATATAAATCCCTTTATAAGAGCTATAAGAGATATCAAACATAACAATATTGAATTATATAAAAAGTTAAATATTATCCTATTAGGAGGAATAGACAATATAGATAATGTAGAAAAATTCGATGATTTAGATATTATAAATTTATTGCCAAGAAAATCTTTTGATGAAGCATTAAAGTATATGAATTTTAGTGATGTGTTACTTTTATTTGGAAATA
The DNA here is from genome assembly GCF_025671395.1 of Paraclostridium sp. AKS73. NCBI lineage: Bacteria > Bacillati > Bacillota > Clostridia > Peptostreptococcales > Peptostreptococcaceae > Paraclostridium > Paraclostridium sp. AKS73. The sequence goes on from NZ_JAIXHU010000035.1 coordinate 8,125, forward strand.
AAAATAGCAATCAAATGCCAGGAAAAGTGTATGATTACTTAGGAACAGATAAAGCTATATTTACAATACTGGGAGATCAACAAGATCCTTTAAAATTATTTATGAAAGAAATAGAGAGAGGGCCTATATGTGAAAATAGGTCAAATGAATTAAAAAGTGAAATTATAAATATTTTATCCAGAGGATTCAAAAAAGAATGGACATGTAGAAGTAATAAATTTGAGTGGACAAATGTAGTTCAAGATTTATTATCAAAACTTGAGAATATCTAATTATATAAAATTTTAAGGAGTTAAGTTATGAATAAAGTACTATTGACATTTTTATATATTGTATTGGGAATGACTATAATTTTTACTGAGACTTTTAGAAAAAATATTCAAAATTGATTTGTTAACAGTAATTAACATTGGGTATAGTATTGCATTTGTAATAATTCCTATTTTAATATTAAATTTAGATTTTTCTACAAATTTGGATAGAGGTATAATTTCTAACGTTAGTTTTAATAATGATAAACAATTTTTATCTACATTACTATTGTGTGCGTTAGGTTATATATGCATAGTAGCTGGATTTTATTATAAAAATTTAGTGTACTTTATGTTAAATAAAAAAAATATCAAAATAGATAGTGAAAAATATTATAGCATTGATGAAAAAGTAGTAGCTATATCTGCAATTATAACATTTATAATATCTACAGCTAGCTTATGTATTTATACTATTAAATTAGGAGGAATATCAAATACATTAGAAAGTGCAGAGCTGTATAGAATGTATGGAGCTGATCAAATTAGTGGATCCTTTATAAAGGTGTTTTTTCCACTTATAATAGCTAGTTGCAATTTATATTATATTTTAAAAATAGATAATAAATCTAAAAATTCATATAAAATAATGTTTATTATTACTGCTATTATTAGTTTGTATTATCTACTGATAAATGCAGGAAGAATGCCTGTATTCTTATTTTTAGCTACATTTATTGTATTTAAAATTTTAAAAGATAATAAATCAAGGTATATAGTACCTATATTAATTATAGGTATCATAGGAGTTAAATATTTGGATGTTTTATTTGGATATTTAGCATACGGATCAAGTTTTACTGGAATTAAAATAGTAGAAAATAAAACATTAATTGATTCGGTTAAAGACTTTGCTATAGAATTTTCATTCCCTTATATAAATGTTTTCAATGTAGTTAAATTTGCAGAAGGGTCATTTAGGTTTTTTATAGATTATATTATGTCAGTAATTCAGTTTTTGCCTGATTTAATTTTCTTCAAGTTAGGCTTTGGATCACCTGTTATGCTGCATGAAATAAATACAGCAAATCACCAAGTTAATGCAGGTATACCAGTTGATGTTATTTCCTACGGATATTATCAAATAGGTATTATTGGATTAATTATACATACATTTCTTTTTGGAGTAATAAGTAGGTTTTTAAATAATTTATCTACTCGAAAAGGAAATTATATATATATATTCTTAAGAGCTAAGTTACTTATATTATGGGGGTTTAATGTAATGTATTCAGACATTGATACATTTATAAGAGGAAAACTAGATTTAATAATATTTATTTTCATAGTTTTAGTATTTTCTAAGCAATATCGCTTAAATGAAAGGATGATTAAAAAATAAATAGTTACAGCAAATATTATCAATAAGTAAATGAAAATTGAAAGGATTAAAAGCATATGTTAAATATAATAGGATTAGGATATATTGGATTACCTACAGCATTAATGTTTTCAGCTAATAATGTAGATGTAATAGGAACTGATTTAAATACAAACTTAGTAGAAACTTTAAATAAGGGCAAATTAACATTTGAAGAAAATGGATTAGAAAATTTATACGAAAAAGCTGTAAGAAGTGGAATAAAATTTTCAGATAAATACGTAGAAACTGATAAGTATATAATAACTGTTCCTACTCCATATATAGAGGAAAACAAAAAGATAGATCCATCATATGTAATAAAAGCTGTAAATACAGTATTAGAGACATGTAAAATTCCAAGTATAGTTGTAATAGAATCAACTGTATCTCCAGGAACTATAGATAAACATATAAGACCTTTAGTAGAGGAAAAGGGATTAGTTATAGGAGAAGATATTCATTTAGTTCATGCTCCAGAGAGAATAATTCCAGGAAATATGGTTTATGAATTAGAACACAATTCAAGAACTATAGGTGCAGATGATAGAACTATTGGAGAAGAGGTTAAATCATGGTATAAAAATTTCTGTAAAGGAGAAATTGTTGTTACAGATATAAAAACTGCTGAAATGAGCAAAGTTGTTGAAAATACTTTCAGAGATATAAATATAGCATTTGCTAATGAATTAGCTAAAATTTGTAGGTCAGAAGGTATGGATGTTTATGAACTTATAAGGATAGCCAACAAGCATCCGAGGGTAAATATTCTTCAACCAGGGCCGGGTGTAGGAGGACATTGTATATCTGTAGACCCTTGGTTTTTAGTAGGTGATTACCCAGAAATAGTACATACTATATTATCTGCAAGGGTTGTAAATGATTCTATGCCTAAGTACGTATTAGAAAGAATTCAAAATATAATGAATGAAAACAATATAGATAGTTTCAAAAAGGTAGGTTTATATGGAATGACATATAAAGAAAATATTGATGATATGAGAGAGAGTCCAACCCTTCAACTTATGGACTTAATGCAACAAAATCATATAGAAGGTGTAAAAATATATGATCCATGGATAAAGGATAAAAAATTTGAAAATCAATTTAATAATTTTGAAACATTTATAAATGATGTAGAGATTGTAGTAATATTAGTTGCACATAGTCATATAAAAGAAAATATTAACTTATTAAAAAATAAGATAATATATGACACTAGAAATATTTTAGATATAAATCATAAAGTGTATAAACTATAAATATATACCTAGGGAATCCCTAGGTATATATTTATAGTTATGCACACTAACTTAAATTTAATATATTTAGTAGTATGTTTTTTAAATAAACAATATCATTTGATTCGTATATATGATTTTTTTTATAGAGCTTATTTTCTTTAAGATTCATAAAACTACTTATATGTTTAGAATATAATAGAATTTCATTATGTTCTAAGTTTCTATGAGTTAAAAGATGTTTTTCCATAAGACACCTCCAAAGCAATATATATCATATTATATTATATGAAGCTAGTATATGTTTAATACAAAAAATATTTAATATAGTAGGGAGAAAATATGAAAAAATTAAAAGTTATGACAGTATTTGGGACTAGACCAGAAGCTATAAAGATGGCGCCTTTAGTTAAAGAATTAGAGGGTAGAAATGAAGTAGAAAGTATAGTTTGTGTTACAGCTCAACATCGACAAATGTTGGATCAGGTATTAGATACATTTAATATTGAACCAGATTATGATTTAAATATAATGAAGCAAGGTCAAACTTTAGTTGATATAACAACTAGAGCACTGCAAAGCCTAGATAAAGTTATAAAAGAAGTTAAACCTGACATAGTATTAGTCCATGGAGATACTACAACTACTTTATCAGGAAGTTTTGCTGCTTTTTACAATCAAGTTTCGGTAGGTCATGTTGAAGCTGGATTAAGAACATATGACAAATATTCACCATATCCAGAGGAAGTAAATAGACAAGTTACAGGAGTTATAGCAGATATGCATTTCGCTCCGACAGAAAATTCAAAGGAAAACTTATTAAAAGAAGGAAAAAAGAAGAGGATATATATGTAACAGGAAATACGGCTATAGATGCACTTAAAACTACTATTAAAGAAAATTTTAAGCATGAAGTTATTGAAAAATTAGGAAATGACAAAATGATACTTTTAACAGCTCACAGAAGAGAAAATTTGGGAGAAAATATGAAAGGTATGTTTAAAGCGATAAAGAGAATAGTAGATGAGTTTGAAGATATTCAAGTTGTATACCCAATTCATTTAAATCCTTTAGTTAGAGATACTGCAAATGAAATATTTGGAGATAGTGGTAAGGTTCACTTAATAGAGCCTTTAGAAGTATTAGATTTCCATAACTTCTTGAATCAAGCTTATATAATAATGACAGATAGTGGTGGAATTCAAGAAGAGGCTCCATCTTTAGGTAAGCCTGTACTAGTACTGAGAGACACAACAGAAAGGCCTGAAGGTATAGATGCTGGAACTTTAAAATTAGCAGGAGTTGAAGAAGAAACAATATATAATATGACAAAGGAATTATTAACAAATCAATCTGTTTATGATTCTATGGCAAAAGCATGCAACCCATATGGTGATGGAAATGCTAGCAAATATATAGTTGATGCAATAATTAATAAATTTATTTAATTTTAAACTTTATTAATTATATATTTATGAAGGAGACTTAAAATTGAAAAAGGTTATAAAAAAATTAATGGGAAAAATCCCTATATTTAAAGACTATTTTAATATAGTAAAAACAAAGATACCAATTAACTTAAAACAGTATTTAAAATATAAGACATTTAATAGAAACAAAAAGATTTATTGGCCAGTGCATAAAAATTCTATAGTAAATGGAAACGTAGAGATTGGTATCAATAGTTCAGTAGGAGCAACACCAGGATGTTATATACAAGGGATTGGGAAGGTTAAAGTAGGAGATTATACGTTACTAGCTCCAAATGTAGGGATTATAAGTGCAAATCATGATTTATATGACTATAGAAAGCATATTAAAAAGGAAGTTTTAATAGGAGACTATTGTTGGATAGGAATGAACTCAGTTATACTTCCAGGAGTTAAATTAGGAAATCATACTATAGTAGCTGGGAATTCTGTTGTTACAAAAAGCTTTAGTGATGGATATTGTGTATTAGGTGGTAACCCAGCTAAAATAATCAAAAAATTAAATAAAGAAGAGTGTACAGATTATAGAGACGAAGAAGAGTATTATGGATATATCCCTAAAGATAAGTTTAAAAGATATAAAGATAAATATTTAAATAATATAGGATAAACATAGCAAATAGAAAAGTATTAATTTTACTAAATATTTTATCAAACTTAGTTAACTTTAAAAAATATAAATTTATAATATTAAAATAGATTAACTAATAATAACTCAATACAATAAAGCTTTAAAAGAAAACATAATATTATATTAATAAATTTAACTTAAAAATTATACATTGGGAGGTATATAAATGAGCATTCTTATAATTGGGGGCGCAGGATACATAGGAAGTCATACAACTAAATATTTTATTGAACAAAATGAAGATGTAATAGTAGTAGATAACTTATTAACAGGACATAAAGAGTCTTTATTAAATGATAAGTTTTACAACTGTGATATAAGGGATAAAGAAAGTTTAGATAAAGTATTTAAAGAAAATGAAATAGAAGCGGTTATACATTTTGCAGCTAACTCATTAGTTGGAGAAAGCATGGAAAAACCATATGAGTATTATCATAACAATGTATATGGAATGATGTGTTTACTAGATGTTATGAAAGAAAACAATGTTGATAAAATTGTATTCTCATCAACAGCAGCTACATATGGAGAACCTAAAAACATACCTATAATGGAGTCTGATGAAACAAATCCAACTAACACTTATGGGGAAACAAAATTAGCAATGGAAAAAATGATGAAATGGTTTGATAATGCCTATAAAACTAAGTATGTATCATTAAGATATTTTAATGCAGCAGGAGCATATTTTGATGGAAGCATAGGTGAAGATCACAAAACTGAAACTCATTTAATACCATTGATACTTCAAGTTCCCTTAGGTAAAAGAGAACATATAAGCATATTTGGAAATGATTATGATACAAAAGATGGTACATGCATAAGAGATTATATTCATGTTATGGATTTAGCAGATGCACATTATAAAGCATTAGAGTATTTAAGAAAAGGTAATAAAAGTGATATTTTCAACTTAGGAAATGGTAATGGATATTCAGTTAAAGAAGTTATAGATATAGCTAGAAAGGTAACTGATTTTAATATACCTGCAATAGAGGAAGAAAGAAGAGGTGGAGATCCAGCTGTTCTTATTGCTTCTAGTGAAAAAGCTAAAGATATACTTAAGTGGAATCCTAAGTTTGATTCTTTAGAAAAGATAATAGAGGATGCTTGGAATTGGCACAAAAACAATCCTAATGGATATTCTAAGGAAGAGTGTAGGATATAAATAATCTAAACAATAAAAAAGAGATGACTAAATAGTTAGGGAAGAACATAAATATAAGTTTTAGCTACTTTTAAAGATTTACTGTAGCTTTGGTACCAAAACTTATATTTGTGTTCAAGCGCCCAACTAAGATTGATCATCTCTTTTTAAATTTCTAATATAGTTTATAAATTTAATATATACATAAGATCCTAAAATCCACCTAGAGTGTTTAACCAAACATCATCTATTTCACAAAATCTATAAGGAATAAATCCTTGATTAAATTCTATAAATAAAGTCAATGCCAAACTAGCAAAAACGACCTTTTTAATATTACAGTTAGTTTTTGCACAAGCAAAGAAACCAAATGGCATAAATAAAAGTAGATTTCCTACGTTTTGATATAAAAAGTACATTAATCCACGAGTTAAGTATGTACTTATAGGAACTTTTAAAGGTATTAAATTAAAAATCTCAAATTTAGAAAAAGGAACATCTAATCTAATTGGAAATAATGTCATAGCAACTACTGCAACTATAGACATATATAAACCAAGATTAATGCTTTCATTTTTAAAATCAAAACTTTTACTATTTATAAAACATAAAAGACTTCTAAAAAATACATAAGCCCATAAAAAACATAGTAAAACTATAAAATTAAACCGTATTACCAAAATTACACCCCCTATGTAATAAAATTTAAAACAACTTAAATATTATAACATAACGAAAATGAGTTACAGCTACCATAACATAAAATAAATCATTTTAATTAAATAAATATTATTAAAATTACAAATTTATCCAAAATGATTAACTAAATGTAGATTAAATGATATGATTTTTATTAGGGACAATATCACTATATAAGGGAGTAAACTATGTTAAACAAAAAAATAATAAGCATTTCAGTTATAGCTGTAGTAGCTATGTCAATTTCAGGATGTTCGAATAATAATTCAGTGAACAAAAAGGAAGATACAACTAATGTATCAAAAATTAGTAAAGATATAAAACAAGATGAAAAAATCAAAAAATTAAGAGTGATGAGATATCTAATGAAGACAAATCAAAACTTGAAAAAGAAATGGAAAATTTATTTACTGGAATATGGGTGTATAAAGAAGATGGAGTAAATACATATTGTAAATTTAAACCTGATAGACTTGAAGATCAAGTAAATACAGGTCAGTTAAATATGCATTTTTATAGTATTGATAAGATAGATAAAAACTATAAAGATAATAGTATAAATTTACACTTAAGCAATATAGGAGATGAAAAATCAGAAGGTACTGTTAAGTTTATAAATAACAATGAAGTTAAAGTAGACAAGAGAACGTATAAAAGAGTTGATGACAAAAAAGAGGTTGCAAAAGATTTAGCAAGAACCTATCAAGTGGATTTTGAAGCACAAGAAGCAAATGGACTAGATAAATTTTTAGATTTAAGTAGAAATGAGTTTTTCTCTTTGTTTGGAATTCACATTTTCGATAGTGAGTTAACTAGTTCTGAAAAAGAAGAAATTCAATCTAATATGAATCCAGATGAAGCTAAAAATATTATATCTGAAAACATAAAAGGGACATACTTAGATAATGATGCTAGGTTTGATGTTAATATGAGTAAAGCAGGAAACTTGTTAGGTTATGCAGCAGCAGTATCGGCAGGTGAACCCACTTCTGAAAATTATAGAGGAAGAGAAGAATTTTTTATAAATGCAAATACAAAACAAATAGGAGTATTTGTTACAGGATTTGGATATTTTGATATGGGAGATTATGACCAAGAGTTTTTTGATAATTATTATAAATTAAGAGGATAACCAAAATTAGTTAGCTAAGAATAAAAAATATAAGTTGTAGCTACCTTTAAAGCTTTACTGTAGCTTTGGTAGCAAAACTTATATTTTTATTCGAGCGACTTACTAGAGTTGGTTATCTTTTTTATTACCATACATCTCTCTCCAATCTAAAATATCTATTACATCACTATTTTCAAAATAAAAATAATTTAAATAATCTCTAAAGTCCTTAGATTCATAAATAACATCACCTTCAAAAATAGCTTTTCTAAGAGCAATTGTATAATTATCTGTAACTATCTTTAAATCTACATCAATCTCTAAAATTTTTCTTAGAGCTTCTGTTTTGACTGCAAGTTCTGTAATAGGAACCTTTCTTATAGGAACCCAGGCTATATCTATATCACTATCTAAAGTTTGTTTATCTGTGCCATAACTACCAAATATTATAAGAGCTAAAGTATTATCTTTTGGAAACACATCTATTATTGAATTTTTAAGTTCTTCTGGTATATTTCTCACAAAATCACCTCTTTAAACCATAGTATTTGCTAAAATAAAATAATATCATAAATTATTATAACATAACGAAAATCAGTTAGCGAAGAATAAAAAATATAAGTTGTAGATACCTTTAAAGCTTTACTTTAGCTTTGGTAGTCCATATAAAATTAAGTAAATCTTATAAAAAGAATTTTTTTAGTATATAATTATAAATATTAGAATTAAGGAGGTGCAATTGATGAATCAGACATTAAGTAAAATAATTAATATATTACAATCCGGAGAAAGTATATCTGTTGAGTTTAAACAAAGCCAAGTAAATCTCAATAAAGATGTATTTGATACGGTATGTTCATTTTTAAATCGACATGGTGGAGACATTGTTTTAGGGGTAGATGATGATGGATCAGTTATAGGTATTAACCCTGATAAAATTGATAAGATAAAAAAAGAGTTTGTAACTCAGATGAACAATCCAAATAAAATAAACCCTCCGTTTTATTTATCTATAGATGAAGTAAATATAGAAAGTAAAAAAGTTCTTCATATATATGTTCCTGAAAGTTCTCAAGTGCATAGATGCTCAAATAAAATATTTGATAGAAATGAAGATGGAGATATAGATATAACAAATAATACAAATCTTGTATCACAACTTTATGCAAGGAAGCAAAGAAACTATACAGAAAATAGAATATATAAAGCTATAACAATAGATGATTTAAGAATAGATATTATAAAGAGAATTAGGAAGTTAGCTAGTAATCAAAAAGTTAATCATCCTTGGCAAGATATGGATGATATGGAGCTGTTAAGAAGTGCTGGTCTTTATTTAAAAGATTACCAGACAGGTGAAGAAGGATTTACATTAGCTGCGGTATTACTATTAGGTAAAGATGAAGTTATAACTTCTGTCTTACCTCACTATAGAACAGATGCTATATTAAGAGTGGATGATAAAGATAGATATGATGATAGGGACGATATTAGAACGAATTTAATAGAGAGTTATGATAGATTGATGGGATTTATAGAAAAGCATTTAAAAGATAAATTTTATTTGGAAAAAGATCAAAGAATAAGCTTAAGAAATCATATATTTAGAGAGGTTATATCAAACATATTAATACATAGAGAGTATACTAACCCATTTCCTGCAAAATTAATAATAGAAGAAGATAAAGTTATAACTGAAAATAGCAACAAACCTCATAGGTATGGATATATAAACCCTGAAAATTTCTCTCCATTCCCTAAAAATCCTATTATTGCGAAAGTGTTCAAGGAAATTGGATGGGTTGATGAGCTAGGTTCTGGAGTAAGAAATATTTATAAATATAGTAAGTTGTACTCGGGAAATCAACCTAAACTAGTAGAAGAGGATATATTTAAAATATTTATACCAGTTATGCCACAAGCTATGCCACAAGCTATGCCACAAGCTATGCCACAAGGTGAATCAAGAAACTCTAAAATATTAGAATTTTGTAATGAACCGAAGAGCAAAAATGAAATATTAGAATTCTTAGGATTAAAAGATAGAAAAAATTTGATGAAGAATATATTGCAACCACTGATTAACAATGGAGAACTAAAGTTAATGATACCAGACAAACCAAGAAGCCCAAAACAAAAATACTATAGCTAAATCTTAGTTAAATTTATACATAAAAGTTGACAACTTTATAAACAAAAATGAAATCAAAAAAAGATAACCAAAATCAGTTAGCGAAGAATAAAAAATGTAAGTTGCAGCTACCTTTAAAGCTTTACTTCAGCTTTGGTAGCAAAACTTATATTTTTATTCAAGAGACCTACTAAAATTGGTTATCTTTCATTTTGCTATTTAAGCATACTCGTGAGCACTTATATTAGCAAATTGACTTATTCTACTGTTTTTACTAGATTTAAAAAGTTTATCCGGAGAATCATCTTCTACGATAGTTCCATTTTCCATAAATATTATTCTATCTGCAACTTGTTTTGCGAAGGTCATCTCATGAGTTACTATCAACATAGTTATATCAGATTCAGATAACGATTTTATAACCTGTAAAACTTCTCCTACAAGCTCTGGATCAAGTGCGGATGTAGGTTCATCCATAAGTATTATTTCTGGATCAACAGCTATAGCCCTAGCGATTGCAACTCTTTGCTTTTGACCACCAGATAGTTTCGATGGATATTCATAAAGCTTGTCACTCAATCCTACTAATGATAATTTTTCAATTGCTATTTTTTTTGCATATTCTTTTTTAAACTTCTTAACAACTAAAAGTGGTTCCATTACATTTTCTATAACTTTTTTATTATTAAAAAGATTATAATTCTGAAAAACCATTGCAGATTTTTTTCTTATTTTAAAAATATCCATTTTAGATAAATTATTTAACTTTACGCTAACATCGCCTATATGTAATTCTCCTTCATCAGGCGTTTCTAATAAATTAATGCATCTAAGCAAAGTCGATTTTCCGGTACCAGAAGGACCAATGATAGCAACTACCTCTCCTTTTTTAACTTGTAAATCTATATTATTTAAAACTATATTTTTATTAAACTTTTTAGTCAAATTAGTTATTTTTAGCATATATATCTCCCTTAATAGGCCTTACTCATTTTTACTTCTAATTTACTTTGTATAAATGATAATAATAAACTTAGACTCCAATAAATTATTATTATACATGTAAATGCTTCTAAATACTTATATGATGCAGCTGCCTCAGACTGTGCAGTTGCCATGATTTCAGTTACACCTATAGTAAAAGCTAATGCGGATCCTTTTATTATATCAGCGAACGTATTCATCATAGCAGGAATTGCTACTCTTATAGCTTGAGGTAAAATTACTCTTATCATAGCTTGAGTATAAGTCATACCAAATGCATAACAAGCTTCTAGTTGACCTTTATCTACAGAGGATATAGCACCTCTTAAACTTTCAGAAAAATATGCAGATGAATTTAGACCTAGAACTATAACTGCTGCTGTAAAAGAGTCTAACTCTTTCAATGATGGAATTACTTGTATTAATCCAAAATATATAAAAAACATTTGTGCTACTAGAGGTGTTCCCCTAAAAAATGACACATAAACTTTTGATAGTTTGTTTAAAATAGGAACTTTTGCATCTACAACTAAAGCTATTATTATACCTAATACTAATCCTAGCAACAATGCCAAAAACGACATTTTTAAAGTTACAGTTAAGTATTTTAACATAATAGGTATTAAGTTAGTAATAAAATTCAAATCGAAAATTTTCATATTGACACCTATTAATTTTCTTTAGTTGTATCTATTTCAAACCATTTATTAGACAACTTTGTAAATGTACCATCTTCATGCATCTCTTTTATTGCTTTGTTGACTTTCTCTATTCTTTCTTTGCTAGCTTCTTCTTTTCTAAATGGATACTGATTTATTTCATATACACCAGTATCTATATCTGCAACTTTTAATTTTAAATTTCCTTGTTCTATAGTTGTTTTAGCTTTTACTTCTGAAAGCCAAGCTGCATCTAATCTTCCATTTTCAACGTCTTTTTCCATAGGAACACCGTCAAATGTAACAATTTCTAGACCTAGATTATATTTTTCGTTTAAATCTTTTAGAGTTTTTTCTCCATTTCCACCTAATACACAACCAACTTTCATGCCTTTAAAATCTTCGATACTATCTAATTTACTATCTTTTTTACTATAAACTTATATTTGCTATAGGCATATGTATCACTAAAGTCATATTTTAATCTTCTTTCCTCATTTGTAGACATCTGATGAGCTACAGTATCTACTTTACTTGAATCTAACATTCCCATAAGGCCACTAAACTTAGCTGTTTGGTACTCTATTTCAAAATTAGCCCTTTGTCCTATTTCATTCCATACGTCTACTTCAAATCCCTTATTTTTATCATTTTCCTTAAAACACCATGGGAAATATTCAGTTGAGACCCCTACAACCAACTTTTCTTTTCCTTCTGATTTTACAGCAGTCTGTCCTTTTTCATTTTTCTCACTTGAACATCCTGTTAAAACTGTCATACAAAGTACTAAACTAGATATTACTGTTAATAATTTTTTTCCCTTAAATCTCATTATTTTACCCCCATTTTTGATAAAATTTTTACATTAGTATCATGATATCATATATAGAAAATCTTATCTTATCGGAATTTTCTATATATATTATACATATTATTTGAAATTTCTATTTTATATAAAACTAAAAAAGATAAGTAAAATCAGGTAGTGAAGAATAAAAAATATAAGTTGTAGATATCTTTAAAGCTTTATTTTCGCTTTGGTAGCAAAACTTATATTTTTATTCGAGCGACTTACTAGAATTGGTTATCTTTTTTAAAATTAAAAAAATAGTAACACAAAGCAAATCAACTTAATAAGATAAAGAGGGTAGAAAAATATGTAGAATAAACAATAAAATTGCAAAATAAAGTCAATGGAGGTCAAATATGGAGGGTAATATTGGCATAAAAGGATACTTACAAATTATAAAAAGAAGATCATGGATAATGTTTTTAATAACATTCATAGCAATATTTGTAAGTGCAGGTGTAAGCTTCTTTGGAGTAAATCCAGTATATGAAGCAAATACAACTCTTTTAGTAGATATTAACAAAAAACCTGGAGCTGAAATGATAACAAGTGAACAGCTCAGTGTTTCTGAAAAACTAGCAGTAACTTATGGAGAAATAATAAAATCAAAATCAGTATTAAATGAAGTTGAAGATTCACTAGATTTAAAATGTGGATATGAAGAACTTTCAGACAAGGTAAACGTCTCATCAATTAATAAAACACAAATCATTTCAGTATCAGTTCAAGACACAAATCCCAAAAGAGCAACAGACATAGCTAATGCTATACCAACAGCATTTCAACAAGAAGTAAAAAGAATAACAGAAGCTAATGACGTTAAGGTCATAGATAAAGCTGTAGTTCCAAACAAACCTACAAAACCAAACAAAGCAACAATCATAGCAATATCAGCAATACTAGGAATTATGATATCGTTATTTGTTATATTCTTACTTGAATATCTAGGGCCTAAGGAAGGTGTAAAAGAAAATGATAAATAAGAATTTATATAAAACTATAGTGGTAGTTGAATATAAGTATGTGCAAAATTAGGCAACTAATTTTAATCGCAACAGATATAGCATGCATAGTATTGGCCTTTTTAAGTTCTAACTGGATAATATATTCTAAATATAAATTACAAGATACAGGTTTATATGAAATCTTAACTTTTATTATTGTAAGTGTAGTGATTTTATCTTTATGCAAATGTTATAGAAATCTATGGAGATATGCAGGAGAAGAAGAATTAATAGCAATAGTATTTGCATGTATATTATCAATAATTACAACTTATTCAATACATTTATTGATAGGTATAGAATTTGTACAAACTTTTTATATACTAAATTTAATAATAACAACCTCGCTAATTAGTTGGGCAAGACTTACCTACAGAACAGGAAGGCGAGTTTTTATAAGAAGTAGATTAAAAGAAAAACCATCTAATGTCCTTATTGTAGGAGCAGGAAGTGCAGGAGATATAGTAATACAAGAACTTAAAAACAATCCTAAACTTTTAAAAAAGCCTATAGGAATAGTAGATGATGATATAAAAAAACAATGTAGAAGAATGCATAACGTGCCTATTATAGGTATGGTAAAAGATATAGACAGTATAGTAACTAAATATGGTATTGATGAAATTATAATAGCTATAGCTAATATAAGTAGAAAAGATAAAAAGAATATTATAGAAGTTTGTAAGAAAACAAAATGTAAATTAAAAACTATTCCAGGTATATTTGAAATTATAGATGGAATAGTAGATATAAAAAATTAGAGATGTTCAAATTGAAGATTTACTAGGTAGAGATCCAGTAAAAGTAAACCTAGATGAAATAAGTGGATATTTACAAAATAAAGTAGTATTAGTTACGGGTGGAGGTGGAAGCATAGGTAGCGAACTATGCAGACAAGTATCAAGCTTAAATCCCAAACAACTTATAATACTTGATAACTACGAAAATAACGCATACGCAATTCAACAGGAGTTAGTAAGAAAATATGGTACGAGCCTAAATTTAATTACAGTAATAGCATCAATTAGAGAAGAAAAGCGTATGGATGATATATTTAAAAAGTATAAACCAGATGTAGTATTTCATGCAGCTGCTCATAAACATGTTCCACTTATGGAAAAAAACCCAAGTGAAGCTGTAAAAAATAATATATTTGGAACAAAGAATGTAGCAGTTTTAGCAGATAAATACAAAGTTAAAAGGTTTGTACTTATATCTACAGACAAAGCTGTTAACCCAACCAATATAATGGGAGCAACAAAAAGAGCTGCAGAAATGATAATACAAACTATGAATGAAAAAAGTGAAACAGAGTTTGTGGCTGTTAGATTTGGAAATGTTTTAGGTAGCAATGGAAGTGTTATTCCATTATTTAAAAAGCAAATTGAAGAAGGGGGACCAATAACTATAACTCACCCAGAAATCACTAGATATTTTATGACTATTCCAGAAGCTGTACAACTTGTTATACAAGCAGGTGCAATGACAAAAGGTGGAGAGATATTTGTACTTGATATGGGAGAACCAGTTAAGATAGTTGATTTAGCAAAAAACTTAATCAAACTTAGTGGGTTTGAACCGGATGTTGATATATGCATTGAGTTTACAGGGCTTAGACCAGGAGAAAAGTTATATGAAGAGTTACTTATGAGTGAGGAAGGGCTAAGTGACACAAGTCATGAAAAAATATTTATTGGAAAACCAATCAGTATTAACGTAGAAAAATACAAGATGCATTTAGATTTTTTAAAAGCTATTGTAGATAAAGAAAAAGTAGAGCTAATTGATATTATTATGAGAGAGTTAGTTCCAACTTATATTACACCTGAAGAAGCAAATAAGAGATAAGCTTGATATCAGTGGAACTAAGGCAAATCATAGTTATCTCCTTAACACCAAGTCCTAAAGACCGCGGACTTGAAGTGCTTCGTCAACAACTATGATTTACCCCTAGATTATGCTGATAATAAAGCTTAAAAGAGGTGAAAAGATTTATGCAGAAGTTTATAAAAAGAGCTATTGATATTTTAGGTTCTTTTTTAGGAGGATTATTAATTTCTCCTATTTTAATTATCATAGCTATTTTAATAAAAATTAAGTTAGGATCTCCAATATTTTTTACTCAAGATAGAGTAGGAAAAGATGGTAAGGTCTTTAAAATAGTAAAATTTAGGACAATGCTAGAAGCTTATGATAAGTTTGGTGAGCCTCTATCTGATAAGGAAAGAGTAACTTCATTTGGAAATTTTCTTAGGAGCACAAGTTTAGATGAGTTACCAGAACTTATAAATGTGTTAAAAGGAGATATGAGTTTGGTTGGACCAAGACCATTACTTGTTGAATATATAGATTTATATTCTAAAGAGCAATTTAGAAGACATGAAGTTAGACCAGGAATGACAGGATGGGCCCAAGTTAATGGAAGAAATAATTTAAATTGGGATGAGAAATTTAAAATGGATGTTGAGTATGTAGATAATGTGAATCTCTTACTTGATATAAAAATTCTTTTCTTAACTATATTTAAGGTTTTAAAAAGAGATGGAATAAGCAAAGATGGGCATGTAACTATGGATAAATTTAAAGGTAATCAATAGTAGGTGATTGTATGAAAGAAGTTATTGTTATAGGTGCAGGAGGCCATTCATCTGTGATAATTGAAATTATCGAAGCTATGATAAATTCTGGACATGATTTAAAAATCAAAGGATTATTAGATGATAATGAAAAAATATCAGAATTTATGGGATATAAGATAATTGATAAGATAGAAAATGCAATGATTTATAATAGTGAAGACACTGAGTATGTGATAGCAATAGGCAATAATCAAACAAGAAAGAAAATATATAGTAAATTTAAAAACTTAAAATACTTTACAGCTATTCATCCAAGTGCCATTGTAAGTAAAAGCTCAGTTATAAAAGAAGGAACTGTTGTAATGGCCAGGGCCGTAATAAATGCAAATAGTGAAGTTGGAAGTCATGTGATTATAAACACTGGAGCAATTATAGAACACGATAATAGAATAGGTGATTTTTGCCATATATCACCAGGAGCAACACTATGTGGAGGAGTTACTATAGGAGAAGAAACTCATATAGGTTCAAATTCAACTATTATTCAATATAAAAGTGTAGGATCAAAAACAATAATAGGTGCAGGAGCTACAGTTATAAATGATATAGAATCAAATGTTGTTGCAATTGGATGTCCTGCAAAATCAAAACAATAGGGGTTATAAAAATGGAAAAGAAAATATATCTATCTTCCCCTCATATGGGAGGAGAGGAGCTAAATTATATAAATGAAGCATTTGATACAAATTGGGTTGCCCCACTTGGACCAAATGTTAACAACTTTGAAAAAGCAGTATGTGAATACACAAATTCAAAAGCCGCTACAGCCTTAGCTAGTGGAACGAGTGGAATACATTTAGCACTTAAGTGTTTAGGAGTAGGACAAGGAGATATTGTATTTTGTTCAACATTAACTTTTTCAGCTACTGCAAATCCTATAATATATCAAGGTGCAGAGCCTGTATTTATAGATTCTGAGTATGAATCTTGGAACATGAGTCCAATTGCACTTCAAAAAGCTTTTGATTATGCAGAAAAAAATAACAAAATGCCAAAGGCTGTTATAGTAGTTAATTTGTATGGGCAAAGTGCAGATTACGATAAGTTAAAAGATATATGTAATAAATACAATGTTCCTATTATAGAAGATGCGGCGGAGTCTTTAGGGGCAACTTACAAAGAAGCTCAAAGTGGAACTATAGGCGATATAGGTATATATTCATTTAATGGAAACAAGATAATCACTACTTCTGGTGGTGGGATGATGGTTTCAGATAATGAAGAATATATAAAAAAAGCTTTGTTTTGGGCAACTCAATCTAGAGAAAATGAGAGACATTATGAGCATAAAGAATTAGGGTTTAATTACAGAATGAGCAATATTGTTGCCGGGATCGGCATAGGGCAGATGAAAGTTCTTGATAAAAGAATAGAAAAGAAAAAAGAGATTTATGAAACTTATAAAAGTGCTTTCAAAGATATAGATAATATACAAATGATGAATGTATGTAACTTTGGTAAGTCAAATTACTGGTTATCTGTAGCTACGATAAATGTAAAATCTGAAATTAAACCATTAGATATAATATTGGCTTTAGAAAAAGAAAATATAGAAAGTAGGCCAGTATGGAAACCAATGCATATGCAGCCTTTTTTTAAAGAATATAAATTTTTTAGTTCTTTAGATATAGAAAGTGTATCAGCAGATTTATTTAATAGAGGCATATGTTTACCATCAGATACAAAAATGAACGAAGAGGATATAAATAAGGTGATAAATATAATTACACAAATGTTTTAAGGAGTGTCTTATGAAAAAAATTCTAATTTTAGCTAATAATGATATAGGATTGTATAACTTTAGAAAAGAATTGCCTCAGAGATTACTAAGGCTTGGATATGATGTAACAATAGCTTTACCATATGGAGAAAAAGTTGAAAAGTTTAAAGATATGGGATGTAATTTTATAGAAACTCCTATGAATAGAAGAGGTATGAATGTTATACAAGATTTAAAGTTATTGATTCAATATATAAAAATTATAAAGAAAATAAAACCTGACTTGGTTCTTACTTACACTATAAAGCCTAATATTTATGGAGGCATAGCGTGTAGAAGTTTGAATCAAAAAGTAATTCATACAGTTACAGGGTTAGGTAGTGTATTTATACGAGATTTATGGATAAAGAAAATATTAATAAAATTAAACAAATTTTCATTCAAAAACGCATGTCATATATTTTTCTTAAATAAAGAAAATCAAGATTTTTATAAAAACATAAAGATAATAGCAAATCAACAGCAGATAAGTGTTGTTCCAGGATCAGGAGTAAATCTTAAAGAATTTCAATTCAATGAATATCCTAATAATGAAAAAATCAAATTTACCTTTATAGCTAGAGTGATTAAAGATAAAGGAATAGAAGAGTTTTTAGAAAGTGCTAAAAATATAATAGATAAATATCCAAATGTAGAGTTTGATGTAGTTGGAGCAATTGATGAAGATATATATCTAAATAAATTAAAGGAATATGAAAAGTTAAAAGTTGTAAATTATTTAGGTCATAGATCAGATATCCAAGAGATAATGAAAAAATCATCATGTATAGTATTACCATCATATGGAGAAGGAAGAGGAACTGTACTTCAAGAGGGTGCAGCAATAGGAAGACCATTGATAACTTGTGACACATATGGGTGTAAGGATAATGTAGATGATGGATATAATGGATATTTGTGCAAAGTTAAAGATTATAAAAGCTTACAAAACTCTATGGAAAAATTTATAAACCTATCTTTTGAAGAAAAAAAAGAAATGGGTTTAAATAGTAGGAATAAAGCAGAAAAAGAATTTGATAGAGATATAGTAATAAAAAGCTATATTGATAAGATAAATCAAATTACACAAATGTTATAGATAGAAAGAGGTTTATAAAATATGAGTCTTTTATTTATACATGATCATAAATTTCCTAAGTTTAGAGATGAGTATTTTTGTTCATATGGATTTGATGATAAATTTTGTGATAGATATATTCAAAACTTTGGGAAAATCAAAATTATGGCTTGCCATACTAAAGCAAATATAAATGCAGCAAAGTTTTCAGATACAATAAGCGAAAATATATCATTTATTACTTTTAAAAATATAAAAGATATATTGAAAAGAAAAGTGAGAAAACAGATAGAAGAAGAGATAAAACAAAGTGAATATTTAATAGTAAGATTGCCTAGCTTTATAGGATTAATGTCTTTGAAATATATAAAAAAATTAAATAAACCTTATTTAGTTGAATGGTAGGTTGTCCATTTGATGCTTTATGGAATCACAGTATGTCCGGCAAATTTTTAGCACCAATTATGTATATGCTGTGTAAAAAAGAAATTAAAGAAGCTCCTTATGTTGTTTATGTAACTAACGAGTTTTTACAAAAAAGATATCCAACAAAAGGTGAAAGCATATCTTGTTCAAATGTTATGTTACCTAAAAATGAAAAAGATATATTACAAAAAGATTGAAAAAATACAAAGTGAAAAGTTAAATAAAAAAATTATTTTAGGAACATGTGCAACGGTAGGATCCAGATATAAAGGGCAACAAAATGTAATTAAAGCAATAAAAGTTTTAAGAGAAAAAGGCTATGAAGTAGAATATCAGCTAGTTGGAGGAGGAGATAATTCCTACCTTAAAAATATAGCTAAAAGATATGATTCTTATGAAAATATTAAATTTATGGGAGTACTAACACATAGTGAAGTATTTGATTGGCTAGATACTATAGATATATATGTTCAACCTAGTTTAACAGAAGGATTACCAAGGTCATTAATTGAGGCATTAAATAGAGGGTGTCCAGCTATAGGAAGTGATGCAGGAGGAATACCTGAGTTACTTGTAGATAAAAGTATATATCCAAAAAAATCATATAAAGAATTTGTAGATGCTTTTGAATATGTAAATATGCACAAAGAAGAACTAGCAATTATAAACTTTAAAAAAGCAAAAGAATATGAAAATAATAAATTAGAAGCTAGAAGAAGTGAATTTTTTAAAATGTTTAAAGAATTTGCAGATATATTGAATTAAATAAATTTAGTTTAAGTAATGGAGAATATTATGAGATTAAATAAAAAGCTATCAATATATTTAAACTTTATATTCAGAAACATACCAATACACATGGTGTTTTTAATTACATCATTATTTCCAAATCATTTATATACCAACCTAATTAGAGGATTTTTAATTAAACCATTTATAGGATCAAGCGGTAAAAAACTACAAATCGCACCTCGAGTTACAATAAATAATCCAGAAAATTTACATGTGGGAAACAATTGCTATATATCTCACAATGTTTATATAAATGCTAAGGGAAAAATTATCTTAGATGATAATGTTATTATTGGACCAATGAGTGTATTAGCTACAACAAATCATATATTTGAAAATGGAGTTGTAAAAAATAAAGGAATAAGTAAACCTATTCATATAAACAAAGGAACTTGGTGTGCGTCTCATGTTGTTGTAACAAGTGGGGTAACAATAGGCGAAGGAAGTTTAGTAGCTGCAGGATCTGTAGTAACTAAAAATGTAGAAAACAACATTATAGTAGGCGGAGTTCCCGCTAAATTTATTTCAACTAATGATAATATATCATAAGTTGAAAGGAGGATTTTAAATTGACATTAGAATTGTATCATAAAATAAAAGATAAAAAGAAAATATATCAGTAATTGGATTGGGATATGTAGGTATGCCATTAGCAATTGCTTTTGCTAAGAAAATAAATGTAATAGGATTTGATGTAAATAAAGAAAAAATAGAACTATATAAACAAGGAATAGATGTTACTAATGAGGTAGGAAATAAAGCTTTAAAAGAAACAACAGCTTTAATGGCAAGTGATGAAACTAAATTAAAAGAAGCTAAGTTTCATATAATTGCAGTTCCAACTCCAATAAATGATGATAAAACTCCAGATTTAAGACCAATAATTGGAGCAAGTAGAGTTTTAGGAAGAAATTTAACGAAGGGATCTATAGTAGTATATGAGTCAACTGTATATCCTGGAGTTACTGAAGAGGTATGTATCCCTATATTAGAAGAAGAATCTAACCTGAAGTGTGGAGTTGATTTCAAGGTTGGGTATTCTCCAGAAAGAATAAACCCAGGAGATAAGCTTCATAGATTAGAAAATATAACTAAAGTAGTATCTGGAATGGATGAAGAAAGTTTAGAAAATATAGCTAGTATATATGAATTAATTATAGATGCAGGGGTTCATAGGGCAGAGAGTATAAAAGTAGCAGAAGCCGCTAAGGTTATAGAAAACTCTCAAAGAGATATTAATATAGCCTTTGTAAATGAGTTATCGATGATTTTCAACAAGATGGAAATAGATACGAAAGCAGTTTTGGAAGCATCGGGAACTAAATGGAATTTCTTAAAATTTTATCCTGGATTGGTTGGAGGACACTGTATAGGTGTTGACCCTTACTATTTAACACACAAGGCTGAACAAATAGGATATCATTCACAAGTTATATTATCAGGAAGAAGAATAAATGATGGAATGGGTAAATATGTAGGAGAATCTACAGTTAAGAATCTAATAAAAGCTAATAAGCAAGTAAAGGGAGCTAAAGTAGCGATTTTAGGTATGACGTTTAAAGAAGATTGTCCAGATGTTAGAAACTCTAAAGTTATAGATATAATAAATGAATTAAAAGAATACGGAATAAATGTGTTTGTTGCTGATCCTATAGCAGATGAAAATGAGGTAAAAAGAGAATATGGGATAGATCTAACTAAGTTTGAAAATATAAAAAATATGGATGCAGTTATAGTGGCTGTAGGTCATAAGGAATATATGGAATTAACTTTAGAATCTATAAAAAAATTGTATGAAGAAAAGCCTGATTCATTAAACAGTGAAGATAAATTAGTGTTGGTTGACGTTAAAGGTATATTTGATAAAAAAGAAGCTCAGTTAAAGAATTACTTATACTGGAGGTTATAAAGTTGGGATACCAAGACGTGCAATTTCCTAAAGGAACTAAGTTTTTAGTAACAGGTGGAGCTGGGTTTATCGGCTCCAACCTTATTGAAGTACTATTAAATAAAGGTTATTTTGTAAGAGCTTTAGATAATTTTTCAATAGGAAAAGAGAGAATATAAAAGATTTTATGGAAAATGAAAACTTTGAGTTTGTAGAAGGCGATATAAGAGATATCCAAATATGCCAAGAAATTTGTAAAGATATAGATTATATATTGCATCAAGCAGCTTGGGGATCTGTTCCTAGATCAATAGAAATGCCTTTGTTATATGAAGAAATAAATATAAAAGGAACTCTAAACATGATGACAGCCGCTCGAGATAATTCAGTTAAGCGGTTTGTATATGCATCATCATCATCTGTTTATGGAGATGAACCTAATTTACCTAAAGTAGAAGGAAGAGAAGGAAAATTACTATCTCCTTATGCTATAACAAAGAAAGTTAATGAACTGTACGCTAGAAATTACTTTGATTTATATGGATTAGAAACTGTGGGTATGAGGTACTTTAATGTATTTGGTAGGAAACAAGATCCAAATTCGTATTACTCAGCAGTTATTCCAAAGTTTGTTAAATTACTTTTAAGTGATGAATCACCTACTATAAATGGAGATGGAGAGAATTCAAGAGACTTTACTTATATAGATAATGTAATAGAAGCTAATTTAAGAGCTTGTTTAGCTCCAAAAGAAGCTTGTGGAAAAGCTTACAATATAGCCTATGGAGGTAGAGTTTCTCTAAATGAATTATATGAAACTTTAAATAAACTATTATGTAAAGATATAAAACCTATATATGGACCATCTAGAAAAGGTGATATTAAACATTCAAATGCAGATATATCAAATGCTAGAAAATTATTAAATTATAATCCAAGTTATAGCTTTGAGGATGGAATAAAATTGACGATAGATTGGTACAAAAAAAATTTATAATAAAGGAAAATTACTATGGAATTACTATTTACTATAATAATATTTATTCAACTAGTAATAGCTATTATCGTATTAAAAGAAACGCTACATCCATTAGTTATTTTAAAAAGTGTAGTATTTTTAGGGTCCATAGGATTATTAATATTTCATAAAGAATGGGGTATTAATATTTCAGCTATGACAGTTTTTATATTGAGTACTGCAATTATGTGGGTGGACTTAGGTTTTGCATTTACGATGATGATAGCAAATACATCAAAGAGAGGAAATTTATATTTAAAAAACAATGAAAATTTACAAAATAAGAAATATGAACAAAAGATATTAAATATATCAACCAATAAAGCAATTTTATCAACTATATTAATTTTAATAACTATTATAGTGTATTTAAGTATTGGGAGTGAGTATATAGTAGGATCGGACAATATAAAAGAGTTTACTAGAAACTTAATGATATACAAAGGAGAAACTAGATCTAATGGGGCTGTAGACTTAGGGATATGGACATATATTCTATTAGTATGTCGTATGTTAGGTGTAGTATATATGTACTTTGCAGTCAAAGAATACATGACTAGTGGATGGAGTAAAAAAGTTAGTATTTTATTAATGCCGTCCATAGCTGTATTTATAATGGGATATATTTTAGGGGTAAGATCTATACTTGTAATATATTCACTAATTATTGTGTTTGTAGCATATAAAATTCAAGTAAAAAGCGATAAATATGAAAATGCTAGAGATAAAAAAAGATTAGAAATTAAGTATCTTATTATGGGAATTTTATGTATAGGATTCATTTTTTCTTACTTTTTTATAGCGGGTAAACTAGCAGGAAAAATAGATCCTAATGAAGGCTTGAATAATATTGCTATTTATCTAAGTGGTGGTATAGGTGCATTTGATAATGTGTATAAAAACTTAACATTTACAAGTGATTTATTTGGGCAACAGACATTTAGGATAATATATAAAGCATTTAATATAATTCCATTGTTTGATTTTGAAACTCAAAACACCATAAGCAGTACTATATATGGAACTGGTGGATTTAGAACTAATGTATATACTGCAAATCTAAATTTTATGGCTGACTTTGGATATATGGGAGTTATATTATGTAATATGTTAATAGGAATGTTTCATGGTTTTTTATATAATAAATCAAAAAATGAAATTGATGCAGGTGTATGGACTGTGTTAAATGCGTTTTTTATGATGCCTCTAGTATCTTATTTAAATGCAGAAAAATACTTTGCAGCTATGCCATTAAATGCAATATATTTTATAGCAATATATCTTCTTATAAAGCTACCGATTTTATATAAAAGGCGAATAAGATGAATAAAGTAGCCAAAACCACATTGATGTTAATGATAATAACTATACTATCTAAAATTTTGGGTTTTGCAAGAGAATTAGTGCTGGGAGGAATTTATGGGACTACATTTTACAGTGACGCATATATAGTTGCTATGAATATACCTGGAACACTGTTTTCTTTAATAGGAATTGCATTAGCTACAACCTTTATACCTTTATACTATGAAAATAATAAAAGTATAAAAGAGAGCAATAAATTTGTAAATAATATATTTAATATAACCTTGATTTTAAGTGGGGTACTAGTATTATTAGTGCTACTATTTACAGATCAAGTAGTTAAAATATTTGCAATGGGATTTGATGGTTATACTTTCAAGTTAACAGTAGAATTCACAAGAATTATGATATTTGGAGCATTGTTCATGGGAACAAGTAGTATAATAACATCTTTTTTACAAGCTAAAGAAAATTTTATGATTCCAGGGCTTGTAGGAATTCCATTCAATATTATTATAATAATAGTTATTATACTGAGCCTTAAGATAAATATATATATACTACCAATAGGTACTGTAATTGCGATGGCAAGTAGACTGGTGTTTCAAATTCCAAGTGCTCGTAGATATGGATATAAATATAAATTTGAAATTGGATTGAAGGAAGACTATATAAAAAAAGTTATATGGTTAGTAGGCCCTGTATTTATTGGAGTTGCGGTGAATCAAATAAATACAATGGTAGATAGGACTTTAGCATCTACATTATTGGAAGGAAGTATTTCAGCTTTAAATTATGCTAACAGATTAAACTCTTTTGTAATGGGATTGTTTATAGCATCAATAGGAACAGCTATATATCCCGCACTATCCAAAATGTCGTCTGATAGTAATAAAGAGAGCTTTACAAAAACTGTGTATAAGAGCGTTAATAGTGTAATACTTTTAGTTATTCCAATATCAGTAGGTGCTATGGTTTTAGCTACTCCGATAGTGAGTTTATTGTTTGAAAGAGGTGCGTTTGATGCAAATGCTACTAAAACTACAGCAAGTGCATTGATATTTTATTCTATAGGAATGGTTGGATTTGGGCTCAGAGATATACTGGGTAAGGTATTTTATTCATTACAAGACACAAAGACCCCTATGATAAATGGAGCTATGGCTATGGGAATGAATATAATACTAAACTTAATATTAGTTAAATTTATGGGTCATGCAGGATTAGCATTTGCTACAAGCTTATCAGCGATTATATGTATATTGATTTTATTTAGAAGTCTTAAGAAAAAGATTGGATATTTTGGGCAAGATAAAATAATAAAAACTACAATTAAATCAATAATAGCATCTATTTTAATGGGAATAACAACATATGTTATATATAGCATGTTATCAGGTATGTTGGGAATTGGCACAATACAAAAAGCTATATCATTATTTGGATCTATAGGAATAGGAGTTTTAACATACGGAGTATTAATAGCAATATTAAAAGTTGAAGAAGTAAGTATGATAATTAATTTTGCAAAAAGGAAATTGAACATGTAGTTTTATATAAAAACAAACTCAAAAAGATGACTAAGTTATATATTAACTTGGTTATCTTTTTAATAATTTGTTGATATAACTAAGCAAAATATATAGTATAATAAATATAAAAATTAAAAAATTAACAATCGAGGGGAAAAATTATATGAATGTAAGATTGACTAGTATAGGGATATTATTAGTATTATTTATATTTACGGTAGGGTGTAGTAAGTCACATAAAACTGTAGAAGATATTCAAGAAACAGCAAAAGAAAATGAAATTGAAAATCAAGAAGATGAAGATTTAAAAGAAATCAATATACAAGAATTGGAACAAAAATTATCTGCAGCATCATATAGTAGTGAATCAGAGCCTATACAGCGTAGCATGGAAGGTTCTCTAGAATATGTAAAAGGAATTTTGCCAGAAGGGGTAGAAGAGATTGATAGAACTTATGAAAGTGAAGTTGGGGTAACAGCAGTTATATATAAAGCAGATGGCATAGAGTTTGAAGTTAGGTATATGCATCCATACAAAGACAATGGAAAAAGTGATGAATATGATTTAAGCAAAACTGCTGGAATAGCTCTAACATTAAAATAAAAGTTTGAAAAAGTTCATGGATTATAATCTATGAACTTTTTTATGTAAAAAATAATTTAATATAAAGATAATCTATATAAGTGAAGGTATATATAGAAAATAACTATAAAAGGGAATATTTACTAAATTGTTATAATTATAAAGCAACTTTGTATTATAATTGATAAAAATGATGGGATGATAAATCGAAAATGATAGAAATAAAAAAC
>NZ_JAIXHU010000036.1:0-34783 GCF_025671395.1 Paraclostridium sp. AKS73
GCTTTTGATACACATAAAAATAAAATAAAAAATAATGACTTATTTATAATATCAGCCTCACCTATACCAGGAAATGATAAGCTTATTTCAAAAGTTATAAACCAACTGTATAGAAAAGGAGCAGAAGTAATATACAAAGATTTAGAGGCTGTGCATGTTTCAGGGCATGCATATCAAGAAGAATTGAAACTTATACATACCTTGGTTCATCCAAAATTTTTTATGCCAGTACATGGAGAGTATAGACATTTAGTACATCATAAAAATTTAGCCGTTAAATTAGGAATAAAAAAAGAAAATGTATTTATTTTAGATAACGGAGAAGTTCTTGAACTAAATAAAAAAACTGCTAAAAAAAATGGAAAGATAAGAGTAGGGACTGTATATGTAGATGGTATCGGCGTTGGAGATGTAGGTAATATTGTTTTAAGGGATAGAAAATATTTAGCAGAAAACGGGATGATGACAATTGTTATAGGTATAGATAAAGAAAGTAAGTCTATAGTAGCAGGGCCAGATATAATAACTAGAGGGTTTATATATGCAAGGGAAGCTACAGATTTAATAGATGATGTAAAAGCTATTGTATTAAATGAAGTTGAAAAATGCTTAGAAAATGATATATTAGAGTGGAGTGTAATGAAATCTCGAGTTAAAAAAGCTGTTGATAGGCATCTGTATGTTAAACTAAAGAGAGGAACTAGTATATTCCCTATAATTGTAGAAGTATAAAATAAAAGGAGCTGTTAATGCACAGCTCCTTTTTATTAATTACTTATTAGCTTGTCTAGATTTGTTATATCTTAATCTTTCATTTTCATTTAAGAATCTTTTTCTAAGTCTGATAGAATCTGGAGTTATTTCAACTAACTCATCATCATCTATAAACTCTAGAGCTTCTTCTAATGTAAATGTTCTAGCAGCTTGTAATTTAACTGCATCATCAGTACCAGAAGCACGAACGTTAGTTAATTTCTTGTTCTTACAAGGATTAACAACCATATCGTCTTTTCTTGAGTTCATACCTATTATCATACCTTCGTAAACGTCAACACCTGGATCAACGAACATTTGAGCTCTTTCACTAAGTGCACTAAGAGCATAAGCCATAGTACTACCAGCACCTTGAGCAACTAAAACTCCATTAGTTCTTCCTGGTATAGCACCTTTGTGCTCTTCGTATCTTTCGAATGATCTAACTATAGTTCCTTCTCCACGAGTATCGTTTATGAATTCACTTCTATATCCTAATAAACCTCTAGTAGGAGCTATAAATGTTATTTTAACATAGTCTCCTTCTATTTCCATAGCTTCCATCATAGCTTTTCTTAAGTTTAACTTGTTTATAACAGTTCCTGAATAAGTTTCTGGACAGTTAACTATAACTTTTTCCATAGGTTCCATTAATTTTCCGTCTTCTTTTATGAATAAAACTTCTGGCTTAGAAACTCCTATTTCATATCCTTCACGTCTCATGTTTTCAAGTAATATTGATAAGTGAAGCTCTCCACGTCCAGATACTTTGAATCCATCAGTAGTATCCATTGGCTCAACTTTTAAACCAACATTAACTTCTAATTCTTTATCTAATCTATCTTTTATATGTCTAGTAGTAACAAATTTACCGCTCTTACCACAGAATGGAGAATCATTTACTAAGAAGTTCATTGATAGAGTAGGTTCTTCTATATGAATAAGTTCCATTGGTAATGGATTATCTGAATCACATATAGTTTCTCCTATAGATATATCTGGCATACCAGCTACAACTACTATATCTCCAGCATATGCTTCTTCTTTTCAACTTGACGAAGTCCTTCGTAAACTGTAAGTTTTGATATTTTTCCTCTAGCAACAGTTCCATCAGCTTTACAAACAGATACTTGAGATCCATTTTTTACTGTTCCTTTGTAAACTCTACCTATTCCAAGTCTACCTACATAATCATCATATGCAAGTGCAGACACTTGAAGTTGTAAAGGCTCAGATGCATAATCAGGGTAAGCTTCAACGTGATTTACTACAGTTTCAAATAGAGGAGATAAGTCGTTGCTATCGTCGTCCATTTCTTTTTTAGCAATTCCTTGCTTAGCTATACCGTATATTATTGGGAACTCACATTGCTCATCAGTTGCATTTAAGTCAACGAATAAATCAAATACTTCATCAACAACTTCTTCAGCTCTTTGATCTTGCTTATCTATTTTATTTATAAATAATATTGGTCTAAGGCCAGCTTCTAATGATTTTTGTAAAACGAATCTAGTTTGAGGCATTGGACCTTCACTAGCATCTACTAATAATATAACTGTATCAACAGTCTTTATAACACGCTCAACCTCAGAAGAGAAGTCACTATGTCCAGGTGTATCTACTATGTTTATTTTATAATCATTATAGTTTATAGCACAGTTTTTAGAGTATATTGTTATACCTCTTTCTTTCTCTAGGTCATTACTATCCATTACACAATCTTTTACAACTTCGTTATCTCTGAAAACTCCTGATTGAGATAAGAAGGCATCAACTAATGTTGATTTACCAGCATCGACATGGGCGATAACTGCTATGTTTATTATTTTGTTTTTGTTTGTCATTGTCAAAAACTCTCCTTCCGATATTAAATAACTGATTAAGTATACCATATACAAAAGAAATTGTAAAACTAAAAAAATGAGTATTTACAATGATAAGGTTATCCTAAATTGTAAAATAATATTACTACATATATAATTTAAAAAAATTAGAATTGTTAAATTGAAAATTATTTTTTCTGATTTTAGAGTTTTGTAATCGTTGACTATACATTTTAGGTAAAATATAATATATTTATATTGATGAAAGGAAACTTTGTTTATGTCGCAAATAACAAAAAAAGCTTTGGCTTCATCATTAAAAAGTTTAATGAACACAACATCATTAAATAAAATCACAATTAATGATATTGTACAAGATTGTGGTGTAAATAGACGTACATTTTATTATCATTTTAAAGATATTTACGATCTTTTAGAGTGGATTTTAAAGACAGAGATTAATAAAGAGATAAAAGAAAATATTACATTTGAAGAATGGCAACAGAGTTTTTTAAAAATCTTAAATTATTTATCTAAAAATAAAAAAATGATTTTTAATATTTATAATTCTATAGATTTAAAGCAATTAGAAATGCATGTACATAAAGCTGTATATAAGCTAGTTTTTAAAGTAGTAAATGATCTTTCTGAAGAAATTGACATTTCACAAATAGAAAAAGAATTTGTTTTAAATTACTATAAGATTTCTCTAACTGGCTTATTATTAGAGTGGATAAAAAATAAAATGGAAGAAAATCCTAAGCAAATAATTGAAAATCTCAATAAAATAGTTAATGGAGACGTTCATAAACTATTGATTAGGAGCG
Organism: Paraclostridium sp. AKS73; assembly: GCF_025671395.1. Taxonomy (NCBI): domain Bacteria; kingdom Bacillati; phylum Bacillota; class Clostridia; order Peptostreptococcales; family Peptostreptococcaceae; genus Paraclostridium; species Paraclostridium sp. AKS73. The sequence goes on from NZ_JAIXHU010000036.1 coordinate 3,404, forward strand.
AATCTATATAGAAAAAACAATGTAGTCAACTGACTACATTGTTTTTTTATTTAGATCAAACCATCTAGACTTGTGTTTTGTAATAATTTTTTTATTAAGAATTCGCCTGGTAAAGGTCTTTTACCATACAATGTTTTTGTTGCGGCGGATATGGAACGTATATCATATTTTGAAGGATATACTTCAGGTATATTTCTATCTATATTAAGTAAACTGTATACTCCCATCATTGCTGAACGAACAGAGTACTCAACAGTAAATACACAATCACCAGGTATTTCAACGAATTGACCTAAGAATGCAAAATTTACACTTCCTTTAGGTACAACATCTGGGCGATCTCCTTTTGTACGAGGCATAAACTGACTAGTAACATATGGCATCATGCATGGTATAACGTTAATTGTAGCTAAAATTTCTGGAATGTCATCTTCTAACCCCATATGATATAAAAGTTCCATTGCTAATTCATAACCTGTACAATCGCACATTTTCTTTTTAACAAAGTTACCAATATTATCAGGGAAAAGGCCATAAGCCCATAATACAATAACATCTTTAGGTTGATTTATAAAATGAGGTTGTCTATTACAAGTTATGCTCAATAGCCAATTAGAATCCTTTATAGTTATAATTCCACCTGTAACAACTTTTCCTGAATATGGATCTCTTCCAGTTAAATCTTGAAGTTTCTTTATTAGTTTAGAATCTTTGCATGTGATAGTAAATGATTCCCACTTACTTTTGTCTATATCACTACAAAATACTTCTGGATTTCCGAATGATGGATGGTTTTTAGATATATTTTTCCATAAAGTCCAACAAGCTCCTTCATCTGAGTTTAAAACAGGTGCAGTGTCCATATTTCCAATAGTTGAATTTTCTGTCATAGACCCTGTAGTAACAAAAACTAAATCATTTTCTGTTATATTGATTACCTCTTTGTTTTTACCTCTTAATAAATGTATAGCTGTAACTTTTTTTATATCTTCATTAATTTCCATACTTAAATTTGTGACTTGAGAATTTAAATTAAATATAACACCTTTAGACTTTAACCAATTTTTTAAAGGTAGTATAAAAGAATCATATTGATTATATTTGCTAAACATAATGTTTTTCATTGAATTCATACCTGGAAGTAGGTGGATAAAACGCTCCATGTATCTTTTCATTTCTACAACACCATGCCAAGTCTCAAATGCAAACATAGAACGCCAAAAACACCACATATTAGTATCAAAAAAAGATTTATCGAAAAATTGATCAACTGTAGTTTGCCCTAGTTCATATTCTGTTGCAAGGAAAAGTTTAGCTAGTTGTTTTATATGAAGATCATTTAGACCAAGAGAGGAAAAGTCGCCTTTTTCTCCACAGTTTTCTAAAATCCTGCATGTAGATTCATTAGGATCTTTAAGGTTTAAATCTCTAAATTCTTCTAAAATAGTTACGGTTGGGTCATCTAAAGATGGGATACTAGAAAATAAGTCCCAAGTGCATTCGTAGTGTTCTTCCATTTCGCGGCCGCCACGAATTAAATAACCATTTTCAAAACTGCCAGATCCATCCATAGCGCCACCAAGAATATCTGTTTCTTCTAAAATAGTAATATGGCTACCATCCATGTGACCGTCTCTGATTAAAAATACAGCTGCAGCTAAAGAAGCTATACCTCCTCCTATTAAATACGCATTTTTGTTTTCTATATCTTTTGGTTTTAAAGTTTTAATATTTTGAAAGTTACCCATTATATTACCCCCATAATTTATTTAAACTACTTACAATTAAGAGTAATTAAATTTAAATAAAATATAAATAAACAAATTAAATTAAGTGTGTAAAGTTATCACATTTTATTTAATTTGTTCAATGAAAAAATATGATGCCAATGTATTGGCATCATATTTAAAATACTATTTCCCTTCACTTTTAGTATCTAGTTTAACTCTAAAAATTAACCTTTTTAGGGCGCTGTACTCAAATGGAATAAGTGGATATAAGTAGTTTTTACCAGTTATTGTTTTATTTGTCATTAGAAGGATAAGTGCAATTATTAATCCAGCTACAAATCCCCAAATATTAAAGGCTGCTGTTAAAACTAAGAGAAGTATTCTGACCATTTTTATAGAATACCCTAAATCTATACTTGGCTGAGAATAACTTCCAAGTGCAACAATAGCCATATATAGTATAGTGTGTGGTATGAACCAACCTGTTTGTACTGCGAAATCACCTAATATAAGAGCGCCAACAACAGATAATGACATACCTAGTGAACCTGGGGTATTAAGTGATGCAAGTTGAAGTGCATCTACAGAAAATTCCAAAATCAAAAACTGTAGGAAAATAGGAACATCATATGGGTCTTTTGGGGTTATAAATTGCAACCACACTGGAAGATCAGATGCATACCTTATAGCTAGTGTATATAAAGGGGTTAATATAAGTGTAGCTAATAATGTGAAATTTCTAATTAGTCTTAAATAATTTCCTATTATTACAGGTTGATAAAAATCATCAACATCTTGTAAGAAATCAAATATTGTAGTAGGTAGTATTATTGCATTAGGCGAATTATCTATTATTAATAAAATTTTACCTTCTAAAACATGAGCAGCCGCAACATCGGGACGTTCTGTGTATCGAGCTTTTGGAAATGGGTTATACCATCTACTCTGAACAAGAGCCTCAACTATACTTTGTTCACTCATTACTAATGATTTTACATTTATTTCATCTATTTGCTTTTTTAATTGCTTTAATGTTTTATTGTCCACTAATCCATCTATATATCCAATAACTACATCTGTTTTAGATCTCTGACCAACGCTAAACATCTCAAATATAAGATCAGGGTCTTTCACTCTTCGTCTTACAAGAGCGGTATTAAAAACGATAGTTTCAACAAACCCATCTTTTGCACCCTTAAGTGCTTTTTCTTTTTCTGGCTCACCTATGCCACGTACAGGATATGTCCTAACATCTAAGATGATAGCTTCATCAAAACCGTCAATTAATATAGCCATAGGTCCAGAAAGAACTTCTTTAGCTATATTTTTTAATTTGTTTTCTTTTGCAACTTCTATATATGGAATATATTTATGTATAAAATCTTTTAACTCATGAACGGATTCAAAATCTTTTTCCGATATTTTAAAAAAGCCAGAAAGTATTCTTTCCATTACTTCATCTTTTATAAAACCATCAATAAAGAATAAGTAACAGCTTTTTCCCCCGACAATAACCTCTCTTTGGATAACGTCAAAACTTTTATCTAAAGGGAGGTGTTCTTTCATAAGTTCTACATTTCGTTTAATACTTTTAGTTAGAATCATTAAAACACCCTTTCTAATTTAATAACTAATCTATAATAGTATGTACAAAATATTAAAATTTATAATTTGGCATATAATGAATAAAAAGAGGGCATGCTTTAAATTTAAGCATGCCCTCTTTATCTATATTAATATAATAGGACTAGATACAATATTAAATATATCTAGTTCTCTCTAAAAATAATTACTTTTTAAATATTCCAAATGGCTTTCCTACAGGTAAAAATACTCTATCAAAGTGAGTGTTTAAAACAGCAGCAGCAGAACCGTAGAATGAGAATATTGCTATTCCTAACTCAGAATATGCTGCAAATTGATGAGCAACGTGTTCCATTATACCAAATGAACTTAAAGTTAATCCTATGAATAAGCAGTCTATAAGAACAAATATTATAAATAATACTTTATGAGTTTCCATAGCTCCAACAGTCATAAATAATGTGAATATTAAATATCCTAAGTAAGCAAAACCTAATTGCTTAGGATCAGCAGAAGCTTGTAATTCAGGTCCAAAAACTCCGTTTTGTATTAACCAAGTAAAACCAACTGCATACCAGAAGAATGCATATCCACCAAAAGCAGTAGCTCCAAATGTATTATTGTGTTTAAAGTCGTTTATACATGCAAATAATTGAGCAGTAGCTCCTAAGAATATAGCCCATGGTAAAACTAAAGATATTCCAGAAGTTAAACCTAACTTAGAAGATGATGCAACTAATGTTATCATTGCTAGTCCGAAAAGTCCTAATGCTGAAGGATCAGCAGTTACAACTTTTACTTTTGTTTCATTTGTCATTTAATAATCCTCCTATTTTACTAATATCATTTTATAATTTCAGTACTGTATTTTGTATACATACAATAAAAATACTTATATATATTATCATTTTTTTTTAGATAAGTATATAAAAATTTCGAAAAAATTATATTTTTTTACAAATAACCTTGAAATTCGTCGATTTTATTTATTTAAATTAACTTTTCTAAGTATATATAACTATAGTTAATAATTATTGATTTATTTTTATAAAATAGAAATTGAAATTAGTTATATATGGAATTTTGAAAATTTTCAATAAATATGTTTGGATTAAGTTGTAAAGGGTATATTTTAAATACATTAAATTAAAGAGGTTTTAGGAGGATTTTTAAAATGATAAGAGTATGTCCATTTTGTTCAAATGTTGATGTTAATAAAATGAAAGAAATTGTTGGAGACGAAAATGTAAAAACAGGTTGTATAGGCCAATGTCGTTCATTTAAAAAAGAGGCTGTAGGATTTATAGATGGAGAGCTAGTTATAAAAGAAAATGAAGAACTGTTTTTAAAAGAAATATCTAAATAAAAGATAAATGAGCTATATATATTTATATAGCTCATTTTTTGAAATAAATTAATTTAATATTTATTCTATAGTAAAAATATAATTTAAATGTTAATATAGTAGGGAATATATTATGCAAAAATACGGAGGTTAACATATGAGTACAATGTATTGTCCTAAGTGTATAGTAGAAGTTATGGATTTAATAAGTCATGAAGAAGGAACTGACTTTGAAGTAATAAACGAAGGAACTGATAATGAAATAAAAGAAGAATTTGAGTTTTGTGTAGATAAATATAAATGTCCGGAATGTGGGCATGAAGTTGAAGATTATATGGAATACGAAGAAGATGAAAAATAATAAAAAAGGAAAGATAATCATAGAATTATCTTTCCTTTTTACGTTTAATGAAATAAATATTCTTTATGTAAAACCCATGTATTATTTTCCCATTTGAATATTGATATATTATCAAAAGTACAATCAAATTCACATGGTATTGGATTTACATAACTATAAATATCGTTATAAATTTTTTTAATCTTTTTAGAAGCTAAGGTTATATGAAAATTTTATCTTTTCCATCGTGATCACTGAATTTAATATATTTAAATTTTTCTAATTCTGTTATTAATTTATCATGAATTATTTTTCCTTCAGAACTCATTAATACCTTCATGTAGACAACACGGTCATCAAAATGATCGTAACCATTTATTTTATATGTAGAAATAGGATTTGAATCACAAAACTTTTTTAACATATTTTCAAGTAATAACAAATCTTCTGCTTCAAATGGAGATTTTATTGTAAAGTGTGGTGGAAGCTTTGAGGATTTAGCTCCAAATTTTTCAAATAGATTTTTCCGAAGTTTATTATTAAAAGCACCTGCATTTCCTTTAGTCACTGATACTATAACATATCTCATAAAATGGTCTCCTAATTTTAATTTATTATATAAATAAAGTATACCAAAATTTAAAAATAAATATTAATTAAAATACTTTTATACAAATTATGAAAATATTACTTCGAATGTAAAGATAAAATTCGTGAGATATTAATTATAGAGTTTTAAAATATTAAAACTTAATAACTTATATGGAGGGTGAATTAATGAAAAAAGGTATGATCCCAATAGCATTAGGAACTGCAGTTACGACAGCAGGAATTGTTTTAGATGTTAAGCAAAATAAACATGATAAATTTGATAAAAAAGATTATAAAAATATGGCAGGGGCTCTTTTAGTAGGAGCAGGAGTTGCACATATAGTTCTTGGAGGAATAGATAGAGCAAGATATTAAGAAATAAAAAACTGTAGAATTTAATTTTCTACAGTTTTTATTTTTAAAATAATTTTATTACATTGTAATATAGGCATAGTATTTAATATATAATTAAGGTAAATAAGTATTTAAATTAGGAGGGGGATATTTTGACTTGTAAGATTAAAATTATAAAAGAACAAGGTCAAAAAATTAACAAATGGTCTGGAGGAATCACAAATCAATTGTATATATATCCTGAAAATTCTTCGTATGAAGAAAGAAACTTTAAATGGAGAATAAGCTCAGCAACTGTTGAATCAGAAAAATCAGAATTTACTAAACTTCCAAATATAAAAAGGGAAATAATGGTTTTAGATGGAGAGTTACTATTAAGTCATCAAAATCATTATGATAAAAAACTTGAAAAATTTGAAGTAGATAGCTTTAGTGGAGATTGGAATACTATAAGCTATGGAAAGCTACAGATTTTAATTTGATGACAAGCAAAGATTGTACTGGAGAATTAAGATACATAAATGTAAAATCAGAAATAAATTTAGAGCCTAAAATTAATTTAAATAATAATTGTTACAGGTATGAATTTAATTGTTTTTATAGTTTAAATGGAGGTTTTAAAATAAAATTAGAAAACGGTAATATACTTCAAGCAGAACAAGGTGATTTAGCTATAGTAAAATTTAAAAAAGGATTTAAAGAAAACCTAACCTTAATAAATAGCAAAGAAGAAGAATTAAATATAATTGAAAGTATAGTTTACTACTAAGTGTAAAAAGTATAATTGTATACATACAATTATACTTTTTAATTTTTTTGAAAGCTTTAATTGATGATATATAAATACTTTGATATCATTGTAATAAATATTTATAAAGGGGTGGTAAATTGGAAAATTTATTAAATGATTTAAAATATATGAAAGAGGTTTTAACCAAATTAGAAGATATAAACATTAATGATATTGATATGGAAAAAACTATATTATTTATTGTAGATATGAACAATGGATTTGCTAGAAAAGGCTCTTTATATTCAGATAGAGTAGAAAATCTGATAAATCCAATTAAAAACTTAGGTGATTATGTAGCTAGTAAAAATTGCAAAGTAGTAGCATTTACGGATAGCCATACTAAAGATTCTATAGAGTTACATAGTTACCCAACACATTGCTTAAGTGATGATGAAGAAAGTGATGTTGTTAGTGAAATAAAAGCTATTAGCAATATAAAAATAGTACCTAAAAACTCTACTAATGGATTTTTCTGTTTGAATGAGATAAGCTTTAAAAATATTGAGAACATTATAATTGTTGGAGATTGTACTGATATTTGTATTTATCAATTTGCAGTTACATTAAAGTCATATTTTAATCAAAATAATATTTATAAGAAAATTATAGTACCAATGAATTTAGTAGATACTTACGATATACCTAAAATACATAATGCGGAAATTATGAATATAGTATTTTTTAATAGCATGATTCAAAATGGAGTTCAAGTTATAAAAAACATTATATATAAATGAAATTAGAAGGTCTTAATTTAATTAAGACCTATTAATTTTGTTAAATTTCAGAATTTATTGAAAAAGAGAAAAATATGATAGAATAAATTCAAAGAATAAAAAATGCAAGTAATCAGTCATTAATTATGTTAAAAAAATACAACTATGACATGGAAGGGGGAACCTAAGTAACAAAGCTTAGGGAAGTTGCTTATGAATGAGAAGAATAAGATTTCTTTAGAAAGAGCATCAGAGTTAAAATCAAGAATAGAAGATTATATAAAAATTAAAGATACAATTCCAACTGGTATTAAAAATGAAGAATCCATAAAGCATAGAAAAAGAAAAATTTTAGAGGTTTTAAATGCAAAAGAAGAAGACTGGGATGATTATAAATGGCAGTTATCTAATAGGATAACTGATGTTGATATTCTTAGTAAAATTTTAAGTTTAACTGAAAAAGAAGTTGAAAATATTAAAAATGTTCAAAGTAAATTTAGATGGGCGATTTCTCCATACTATCTAAGTTTAATAGATCCTAATAACCCATATGATTCAATAAAACTAATGTCAATTCCATCCAGTGTAGAACTAGATGAATCAATAAGTGATTTAGATCCTATGGGAGAAGAATTCACTAATCCAGCAGGTAGTATAACTAGACGATATCCAGATAGATTAATTATAAATGTTACAAATGAGTGTGCTATGTACTGTAGGCACTGTCAAAGAAGAAGAAATATTGGACAAGAAGATTGCCAAAAAAGCAAAGAAGTAATTAAAGAGTCTATAAATTATATTAAAGAGAATACAGAAATAAGAGATGTACTTATAACTGGGGGAGATCCACTTACGCTTAATGATGATATGCTAGAGTGGATAATTAGTGAAATAAGAAAAATTGATCATGTAGATTATATAAGATTAGGAAGTAGAACTTTAGTAACTATGCCCCAAAGAATCACTGATGAATTTTGCAATATGATAAAGAAATATCATCCTATATATATAAATACACATTTTAACCATCCAATGGAAATAACAAAAGAAACAAAAGAAGCTTGCGAAAAATTAGCAAATAACGGAGTTCCATTAGGAAATCAAGCAGTTTTATTAAATGGAGTTAATAATGATAAATATTTAATGAGATGCTTAAATCATGAACTTCTTAAAATAAGAGTAAAACCTTACTATATATTCCATAGTAAACATGTAAAAGGAACTACTCATTTTAATACATCTGTAGATGAAGGTATGGAGATAATGGAGTATCTAAGAGGGTATACATCAGGGATGGCTATTCCAACTTATATAATAAATGCTCCTAAAGGAAAAGGTAAAACACCTTTATTACCTCAATATTTAATCTCAAAGGGATCGGATTATATAATGATAAGAACCTGGGAAGGTGAAGTTGTTAAAGTGGAAGATAATAAATCTGTTAATATAAAAGATGTTATAGATAAAAGCATAATGTAAAAAAGGAGATGAAAATTCATCTCCTTTTTATGCTGATTGATTTTGATTAATTTTTATAACTCTTTTAGCTATACTTGCAGAGTGATCTGAGATTCTTTCAAGATTAGTTAATAAATCTAAATATATTATTCCAGAGTCTATACTACAAGAATGAATATTTAATCTATTCATATGTTTAGCTCTATATAATTTATCTAAAGCATCAACTTCATCTTCTATTTTTAAAACATCATTGCAAAGTTTACACTATTTTGTTTCATTGCCTCAAGAGATAAAGTGTAGGCATCTAAAACTTTATTGTATATATCTATTATTTCAGATTTTGCATTATCTGACATAAAAGCTTTAAGTTTCATTGATGACTGGGCTAACTCAGCTATATTCTCTGATAAGTCTCCAACTCTTTCTATATCATTTACTGTGTGGAATAATAAATCTAGAGAAAATCTCATTTTATCATCTAAAGTTTTATTGGACAGTTTTATAAGGTAATCTAGTACTTTTCTTTGTTGCTCATCTAGTGCTTTCTCTTTTTCAAATGTAGTTTTTACATCTTCTTCAGAATGTTCAAGCAATGCATTCATAGAACATGTAAAACTTTTCTTAGCTTTACGACCCATTCTAAGAGCTTCTCTAACTGTATTTCCAAAAGCTATAGATGGAGTTTCTAACATTCTTTCATCTAAATACTTAGTTACATGACTATCATATTCTTCTTCCTCGCCTGGCTTATCAGGTATAAGTAACATAACTAATTTAACTATATATTTAGAGAACGGTAACAATAGTACAACATTTATTAAGTTAAATAAAGTATGGGAGTTAGCTATTTGTCTAGCTGTATCAGTTGGATCTAAATGTGTAACTATCATTGTTATAGGTTTATTTAAAATTAACATAAATAATAATGTTCCTATTACGTTAAAACATAAATGCATTAAGGCCGCTCTTTTAGCGTTTTTATTTGCACCAACACATGATATAAGCGAGGTAGTACAACTACCTATATTATCTCCATATAAAATTGGTAATGCACCAGCTAAAGGCATTAACCCTTGAGATGATAAAGCAATTAATATACCCATTGAAGCACTTGAACTTTGCAAACAAGTAGTCATAGCAAAACCAGCAAGTAATGCTAATACTGGATGAGTTGCAAGTCCTGCTAACATATTTCTAAAAAATGCATATTCAGACAAAGGTGCGACTGCATCCTTCATAAATTCCATACCTATAAATAGTATTGCAAATCCTATAAGAATTTCTGATATATTTTTTAATTGTGGTTTAGATTTTGAACCAATCATATATAAAACAATACCTACCCCTAAAGCTATAGATGAAAATATGCTCGCGTCAAAAGATACTAACTGAGCTGTTACAGTAGTACCTATATTTGCTCCCATTATAATACCTATTGCTTGATATAGAGTCATTATTCCTGCGTTAACGAACCCAACTACCATTACAGTAGTAGCTCCACTACTTTGTATGATACCAGTTACAACAGCTCCTACTAAAACTCCCATAACTACGTTACTAGTTAAAAGCTCTATAGCTTTTTCAAGTTTAGGACCTGTTGATTTTTGAAGACCTTCTCCCATTATGTTCATACCATAAAGGAATAAACCAAGACCCCCAATAAGACTTATGAATATAGACAAGATTGTTCCCTCCTCGGAAATGTTAATTTTCTTATTTTCAATTTTCTTACTTTCTTATGTACGATAATATGATACCAAAAAATTCGACAAGTTATGTTAAGAAAATGTTAAATTTAAACTTAACAATTTTAGATAAACATTAAAAAATTGTTAATAGTGGTGAACCTAAAAATATCAAACTGATTTATAAAGATTGTTAATCCTATAGTAAAAGCAAATTTTATTGAAATTATAAGTTAAATAAAATATATTTCATGTATTAATATGGACTTAACATAAGCTTGAAAAAGTTAAAAATTTTTACAAATACGTACTATATTAAAGTGGATTGTTAAATTTGAAAAAATTCAGGCACATAAACAGTGAAGATGGTATATTAATAAATAGAAAATTTAACTGTATCGAGGATATGTATAGATAGTAATACTTTTGACACAATAAAAAGTGTAGAAACCTTGAAATTAATAAATTATAAAAAATGTATTTAATTTTCAGAAAATTCTTGAAAACTAGGTAAATTTATAATATAATATGATTATAAAAATAGAATAATTTTATTGTGAAATTATAAGAAATTAAAAGAGGTGATAAAATGAAAGAAGTTAATGCAAAAAGAATAAGAACGGGTTATGAATTTATAATGATAACAATTGGATCATTAATTGTAGCGATGGGTCTTGAGTTGATATTGTCTCCAAATGGGATGGTTGATAGTGGTACAACTGCTTTATCAGTAATAATACATTCATTAACAGGTATTCCTATGTTTATACTATTACTTGGATTTAATATACCAATTTTACTATTTACATCAAAAACATTTGATAGAATCTTTCTATTTAAAACCTTATGGGCTAACATTTGTGCATCTACATTTTTATATTTTTTAACACCAGTTCCACCAGTCACTACGTCGGAGTTGTTAATAGTAATTTATGGAGGGGTAGCACTAGGATTAGGAGCAGGAACTGTTATTAAGTTCGGAGGAGCTATAGATGGTAGTGAGATGCTAGCTGTATGGGCAAATCAAAAATTTAAAATACCTGTATCTACATTTTTAATGAGTATAAATATTATTGTTTTAGTAGTTACGGCAATAGTGCTTAGTATTGAAAGTGCGATGTTTTCTTTAATTGTAATATATATGATGACTAAGTTAGTGGATTTAATATTAGATGGATTTAACCAAGGTAGGTCTATTATAGTAATGTCTAATAAAGTTGAAGATATAGGAAATCATATTGTAAATAATTTAGGTATTTCGATAACATATTTACAAGGGTATGGAGGATATTCAGGAAATGAATCGAAAGTTATTTTATGTATAACTGATAAGTTTACTTACCCAACTTTGAAACGTAACATTTTAGATATAGATAGCAATGCTATAATCGAGACAAGTTACTTGGCAGATAGCCACAATATAGAAAAAACATCAATAGAGCATGTTATAAGAAAAAATTTACCTGGAATTAAATAATAATTAAATAAAAAATAGACACTATGCAATATTAAAAAAGCATAGTGTCTATTTTTTTACGCTCAAGGAATTTATGATTAACGAATATTTGTGTATAACTTATGTAACATAGTGATACAAATATTTTGGTGAAAGTAAAAAATGACATTTTGAGCAACGGACGGAGTCGTTGGCGACATGAGAGAAGCGAATTTTTTATTTTAATTTTAATTTATTTAAGGATTATTTAAGATTGAGTTTATAATGGATTAAGATTATCTAAATATAATATAACCATAACAACGAACACAATATATGGAGGTAATTATGAATAAATTAGAAATAGTAAATTTAACGAAATCATACAAATACAAAAACGCGAATGAAAATATAAACTTAGTTTTAGAAAGTGGAGTTTACGGATTGCTTGGACCAAATGGAGCTGGTAAAACGACTTTAATGAAACAAATTGCAACATTAAAACAACCTACAAGTGGAAAGATTCTTTACAATGGAAAAGATATAAATACTTTAGACGAAAACTATAGAGCTATAGTAGGCTACCTGCCACAAGATTTTGATGCTTACAAAAACTTTAGTGCAAAAGAGTTTTTATTATATATAGGAGCATTAAAAGGTATGGATAAAAGCATAGCTAAAGAAAAAACTGACAAATTACTAAAATTAGTAGGACTTTATGATGTAAGAAATAAAGCAATATCAAAATTTTCAGGGGGTATGAAGAGAAGAGTTGGAATAGCACAAGCTCTTTTAAATGATCCTAAAATACTTATATTAGATGAACCAACAGCAGGACTTGACCCCCAGGAAAGGGCAAGATTTAGAAACTTATTATCTCAAATAGGTAAAGAAACTATAGTAATACTATCAACACACATTATATCAGATATAGAATCTGTTGCTAAAGAAACTATAATGATAAAGGATGGGAAGGTATTATTACAAGGTACTCATAAAGAAATATTAGATGATATGAATGGAAAAGTTTATAGTATAAAAGTTAAAAATGAAAGTGAAGTTTATGCAATACAAAATAAGTATAAAGTAGTTAGTGTGCAACGTGGAGTAGATGATATAGAACTTAGAGTTATAAGTGAAAATTTAATAAAAGGTTTTGACGCAAAGAGTATAGAGCCTAGGTTTGAGGACGTGTATATGTTTTATTTTGACTTAGAAGATTCAAGGGAGGTATAAATTATGAATAATATTGTAAATGCAGAGTTTAAAAAGATAATAAAGAAAAAAGGACTCATGGTATTTTGGCTATTTTCTTTATTTTTAGCATATGTAAGTGTTAGAACTGGGGGATTATCAGATAGTTATGGAGATCTGTTTAGTAAGTTTTATGGACTATCTCCATTAATGGGAATTTTAATGTTTAGTTTATTTTCTGGAAGTTATGTATTAGAATATAGCTCTAATATGGATTCGATAGTAAAATCTACTAAAAATGGTAAAAGTAAATTAGTTTTAGCTAAAAGTATAGTTTACGGTTTAGTTGCAAGTTTAATAAATTTATCAATACTTGGAGTTATGAGCTTTAAGATAATAATAGGAATTCACTTTAGCGGATTACAAATGAGTATAAAAAACATTTGGTACTTTGGAAATAGTGGATCTAATTTAACAGTATTACAAATGTTAATGATAATGACATTAACAGTAATTTTAGGATCTTTTCTATTTGCACAATTAGGGTTATGGTTATCATCTATAAGTCAAAAAGCAGTAGTCCCATTCTTTATAGGTGGGTTAGTGATGGGAATACCATATATAGCAGGAAGTTTTATAAGTGAAAAAATATTAGGATTTACACCATTGTTTGGAATGTACAGTCAACAACTTATAAGATATGGAGTATCACCTATAGCGTTTGTAGTATTTATAGGGATAAGTATATTAGGAAGTTATGTATTATATAGACTTACAAGTATAGGTTTCTTACAAGAAAGATAATTTATGCAATATAATATGAAGGAATTTAAAAACTATAAAATTATCTTTAGGAGGTAACAGATGCTTAAATGGGAAATTAAAAAATTATTTAAAAATAAATCAATAATAATATCGAGTATTATTTTATTACTTTTATGTGGAATGATGAGCCTTATAAAACCTGATTTGGAAACAGAGAACTCATATGTAGATGATAAAGGAAAATATACGGTAGATAATAGATCTGAATCTACTATAGCAAATGAAAAATTAAGCTATAAGATAAGCGAATTGAAAGAGATACAATCACAAAATAGTATGAAAAATACAGATGAGCTAACTAAAAAAACTAGTGATATGGCAAATTTAAAGCTTGATAAGGATTCAGGAAAAGAATATAAAGATGTAAGTTTTTACAAAGTTTTTAATTATAGATTAAATAACATGCTTGTAAGTGTTGTTATAGTTGGTATTACAATATATATATTTTCTAATATATATACTGATGAAAAATTATCTAATGTAGACTCTATAATACTATCAAGCAAAAATAAGTCTAAAGCTTTATTTTCAAAACTATCATTATCTATAATACTACCAGCAGTCTTATATTTAATATATGTGTTAATAATAGGATGCATAACTATAGTTCAGTACGGACAACCAGTAAATGGAGCATTACAAGCATATAGAATAGTTGATATAGTAACGTTAGTAAATCCAATTTCAATAAATATTTATACAATTCAAAATGTAATAACAATGATGATTATATTTATAAGTACAGGAATATTTGCAAGTTTATTTTCATTTATAACTAAAAACTCAGTAGAATCTATAGTTGGAATTACTGTTTTCTTAGTTATAGGAAAGTTATTAACTTTAATGAAATTTTTACCTGCGAAATTAATAAGTGTAATCAATTACTCAAACTATATAGAGATAATAATGCATCCAGAAATGATTATAGGAAACTATATGGGAAATATTAGCTTGTTTGGACAAAGTATAGGGCTTATAAGTTTAGTTTATATAGTATTAGGAGTAATTTTATCAATTGGTATGGGATTAAATATATATGTATTTAGAAAGGTTTTAACTAAATAAATTTAAAGCTACTAGTTATAGGATTTATAAAAAATGACTAATATTTAATTATAATTAAATATTAGTCATTTTGTTTTATATACATTATTTGTAAATTAGGTATTTTTAGGATAAAATACAATTAAATAAACATTAGAAAAATGACATATAGGAGGTTTGTATGGAAAGTACACTAAAAGAAAAAACATACTATTAGTAGATGATGAAGTAGATATATTAAAGTTATTAAGTACAGTTTTTAAAAAGGAAGGATTCAACAATATTTATATAGCAGAAACAGGGAATGAAGCTTTAGATATATTTAAAAATCAAAATATAGATATAGTAGTGTTAGATATAATGTTGCCGGATAAAGAAGGATATGATGTGTTTAAAGAAATTAGATCTATATCTCAAGTTCCAGTTTTATTTTTATCAGCTAAGACTGAAGAGATGGATAGGCTAGTAGGGCTTGCGTTAGGGGCTGATGATTATATAACAAAGCCATTTAGCCCAAAAGAAGTTGTACTTAGGGTAAAGTTAAATCTAAAGAAAAACATTATATTAAATTCAATAAAAGAAGAACCTGAAAGTACTAAGTTAGAGTTTGGACCATTTGAAATAGATGAAGATAAAGTAGAAGTTAAAAAACATGGAAAGACTCTGGAATTAAAAGCTAAAGAATTTAAAATGTTTTTATATATGGCTAGACACTTAGAGCAAATTATAAGTAAAGAGAAATTTTGCGACGAAGTATGGGGGGATGACTTTATAGGATATGATAATACTATAATGGTACATATAAGAAGGCTTAGAGAAAAAATAGAAGATAACCCATCTAAACCTAAATATATAAAAAATATTAAAGGTTTAGGATATAAATTAACTTTAAAGGAAGATTAATATGAAGTGGAAAATAACACTAAGATATGTAGTTAGTATTATTTGCGTAGTTATGATTGTAACTATATTAAATATAATTGGAATAATGGGAGTTATGATGTCAAATAAATCAAAATCTCAAGAAATTCCACAAGCAGACTTTACTAGAGCATTTAGTAAGTTTATTAAAATTGACGGAAATGAAGTAGATTTAAGTAAAGATGGAGAGAAAATTTTAAAAGAAAAGGATATTTGGATTCAAATTTTAGATGAAGATGGAAGTCAAGTATATAGTTATAATACTCCGAATAAACTAAATGAAAAATATACCCCTATGGAACTTATAAATGGATATAAGTATGCAGGTGGATTACCTAACTCAGGATCCGATAATATTTTGGTTTCAAGTAAGAAAGTAGGAGACATAGAATACACATATTTGTTAGGATTTAGAAGAGGAGAAGTTGGTAAATATATAATAACATATAACAATAGAGACCTTGCAGATACTGTTTTCAAATCAATCTGGATAATATTATTAATAGACTTGCTAATAGCTTTAATAGTAGGATATATTTTTAGTAGAAGATTAACAAAACCTATGAAAAATATTATCAAAGGGGTAGAAAATTTAGAAGAAGGAAAATTCGATGTATATTACAAAGAAAAAGGATTGTATGTAAATGTATATAAAAAATTAAATAAATTGTCAGATACGTTAAAAAGTAATGAAATTGAAAGAAACAAATTAGATAAATTAAAACAAGAGTGGATAGCAAATATTTCTCATGATATAAAAACGCCTCTATCTTCAATAAAAGGATATGCGGAAATTTTAAGTGATGAAGATTATGATGTGGATAGGGAAGAAGCTAAAGATTATGGAGTTATAATTAATGAAAAATCAGAGTATATAAAAGAATTAGTTGATGACTTAAACTTAACTATGAAATTAAAAAGCAGTGATAGAATTTTAAACAAAAAAGATGAAAATATAGTCAGAATTATAAAAGATTCTGTAATTCAAATTTTAAATGATCCTAAATATTCTAATAGAGATGTTGAGTTTATTTCTAATAAAGATTCTATAATTAAATCAGTAGACAGTATTCTTTTTAAGAGAATAATAAACAATCTTGTTTATAATGCATTAATTCATAATGACGATAAAGTGCAAATTAAAGTTGAAGCTGAATATATAAATGAAGATGAAACAATTATAAATATTCAAGATAATGGAAAAGGTATTGAGAAAAAAGATTTAGAAAGAATATTTGATAGATACTATAGAGGAACAAACACTGGAGAGGTACACAAAGGTTCGGGGCTTGGAATGGCAATAGCTAAAGATATTATAATAGCACATGGATTTGATGTGGAATTAACTAGCGAAGTGGGGGAAGGTACTAAAATTAAAATAATTATTAAGTAAAAAAGTCGATCTATTTTTAGATCGACTTTTTAATACAATTAACATCCACATTTGCATCTACAGCAATGTCTACAGCAACCACATCTAGGACAAATTTTAAAAAATAGAAAACATCTTCCGCAACATCTACATCTACAACATAAAAAGTTTCTATTTTGCATATATATACACCTCCTTATATTAATATATATATAAGTGTAAAATATGGTGCAAAAAATGAATGAAAATAAAAAAAGTAAAATAGTGTCAAAAAATGAAACTTTTCATATAGTAATGTATGGATATTTTATCCATACATTACTATATAGGAGCTGAAAGCATGAGCTGCAAATATAAAAAAGGATGTTCTTGCAAAAAGACTTGTCAATGCAATAATCAATGGAATCAATGTAAACCATGTAATTGCTGTAACAAATGTAATAAATGTAAGTGTAATTGTTCAAATGGATGGCAATGGGTTAAATTCCCAACTTGTAGAGATAGAAACAAAAATGATGTGTATGAAATTTTAGGAAAATTTGTATATGATTTATTAGCAGACATGGATTTACCATGCGGGCACCCAGGAATAAGAGAAATAATAAGAATATTAGAAGATGGCGGACATTTTCCATGTGGTCATCCAGGTTTAGAAGAGTTAATATTAATGGCTATACTAGAAGATAACAAGGAACTATGTAAAACAGCTAAAAAGATATGTTGTAAAAAATAGTTTTTAAAAGTAAGGCCCCTTGCATTTGTGCAAGGGGCCTTTTTTATTTATTATCTATTTCCGTGAATTAGTAAAAGATATGAAGCTCCAGCTAGTTTAGGACACATAGAGTTTTTAAAGTTTATTTTACCGACTAATTTATTTTCTTTATAAACCAAACCATTATTATCAACATTTCCAATAGGAGCTAAGTTGGAGTTGTTTGAGTATACAAACCCATCATCATCTATACTTCCTACAATATTGTTGGAGTTATCATAAACAATGTTATTATCAACTTTTCCAATAGGGCAATTGTGATATAAATGATTATGAACTATATTGTTTGCATCCAACCTAGCTACAGGTTGACTGTTATAAGGGAATTTTATTATTTCAAACATAATTAGGACTCTCCTTTTAAAATTTAATATATTATATTTAATTTTATTAAAGGTAAATTCTATTTATGAATAAATTCTGAAAATTTAAACAAAATCATAAGTATAGTACCATGTAACAGTACTTAAGTCAGTATTAAAAAGTTCATACTCTTTACTTAAAAAAGGTAGATATACTTTTTTTGCAGAATATACTCCTAAGTTACCGGCTATATCTATGTTTTTGAAAATTTTACTCGCAAAAACTATTCCTCTAGCATCCCTTAACTCTATATAAAAATTAAATAAATCAGCTATAGCAAAATTTTTAAGATTTAAGATGTATCCATCTAAATATAGAGTCTCACTTGATTCTTTTAAGCTATTAACTATTAGATTTATAGTATTGCTTTGAGTATCAAATTTTGTGCAGTAATATAATTCTTTAGATGTAAATTCATTTCTAGAATAAAGACTGTTGTAAATACTGTTATACAAGTTAAAACTAGCTAAACTAAAATATAGATTATTTTTATCAACTTGATTTTTATTTTTTATAAACTTGTGGATTTGTTTATTCTCTATAGACATTGCATTTTTTAAATTTGATTTTAGGTCTAAATTAACATAGTATTCATCTGATGAGTTAGGCTTATTTCTTGAAATTATTTGTAGTTCACTATTTAAAAAGTTAATGTTTTTAAATAATTATTTATACTATTTTGGGGCAAGTTAGAGTTGTTTAGCATAACTGTCAAATATTTTAAAAAACCTTCTTGACGACACACATTGATTCACCTCCTAAATCAAAGCGATTATATAATATATGTTAAAAAAGTAAGATTAGTTCTGATATATGATATAATAAATAGCTATAAAAATTTAATTTAGTAAAATAAGGTGGTAAAATGGATAATAATTTTAGAAAATTTAATTTGAATAAATATATAACTAAAGCGCTTTTTAACATGGGATACTTAGAACCTTCAAAAGTTCAGGAAAAAGTGGTTCCAAAACTTTTAAATAAAGAAAATATTGTAGTTAAATCAAGAACAGGTAGTGGAAAAACAGCTAGTTTTGGAATTCCTATATGCGAGAATATAAATGTTGAAAATAACAATATACAAGCATTAATAGTAGTACCAACAAGAGAATTAGCTCTTCAAGTAAAAGACGAAGTTTCAAATATAGGGAGGTTGAAAAAATTAGATGTAGCGCTATATTTGGAAAACAGCCAATAAAAGAGCAAATTTTTGAGTTGAAGCAAAGAGTTCATATAGTTGTGGCAACTCCTGGGAGAATAATTGATCATATAAATAGAGGGACAATAAATTTAAATCAGTTAGAATATTTTATTATAGATGAAGCTGACAAAATGTTAAATAAAGGTTTTGTAGATGATATGAAATTTATATTTAACAATATTCCAACAAAGTCTACTATTGGATTGTTTTCAGCTACAATAGGAAAAGAAATAAGCCATATATGTGAAATGTATATGGGGAAATATAATCAAATTATTATTGATGAAAATTGTATTTATAAAAACAAAATAGAAGAAAAGTTGATGTACTCTAATGAGGAAAATAAATATGAAACTTTAAAAAATATTATATATGCTTTAAAACCTGAAACAACAATCATATTCTTGAATACCAAAGATAGAGTATCTGAATTATATAGAAAGATGAAAAAGATAAGTTTTTAGTAGAACAATTACATGGTGATATGTCTCAAGACAAAAGAATATTTACAATTAAAGATTTAAAAAACGGAAAATATAATGTATTAGTAAGTACAGATGTAGCTAGCAGAGGTATTCATATTGATGATATATCTTTAGTAATAAATTATGATGTTCCTAGGGACAAAGAAAATTATATACATCGAATAGGTAGAACTGGGAGACATGATCGATATGGGAAATCAGTGACTATAGTAAGCGATAAGGATAAGAAATATATAGATGAAATAAAAGAATATATAGGGTATGATATCGATGCTTTAGAAGATATAACAAGTGATAAAATAAAAAGTGGTAAATATGAGTTTGAACAAAAATCATCTAGAATTCTCAAAAACAGAAGGAAAACAAATAGTAAGGAAAAAATTCATAGTGAAGTAACAAGAATATATTTAAATGCGGGTAAAAAGAAAAAAATAAGAATTATAGATATAGTAGGGACATTTAGCAATATAAAAGGAATAAATAATGAAGATATAGGAGTAATTGAAGTTCATGATCTGTATTCATATGTTGACGTATTAAATTATAAAGGTGAGAAATTTTTGAAAGACTATAATCAAATAAACATAAAGAAAAAATTAGTAAAAGTAAGAAGAGATAATAAGATATAATATTGCAAAAAATGTCAAAATACGCTATAATCATGTAGATTAATCAACAAAATAGAAGCGAAGAAGTATATTCTATACGTGGGCACCTTGGATATACGGAGTTAGTGGTGCAACCGGCTATATTTATTAAACATAAATATAGCCTTTTTTATTTGGGTCATGAAAATTGAAAAAATAGAAACGAAGAAGTATATCCTGTATGTGGGCACCTTGGATATACGGAGTTAGTGGTGCAACCGGCTATATTTATTAAATATAAATATAGCCTTTTTTATTTGAATTATGAAAATTGAAGAAAAATAGAGGCGAAGAAGTATACCCTGTATGTGGGCACCTGGGGTATGCGGAGTTAGTGGTGCAACCGGCTATATTTATTGAATATAAATATAGCCTTTTTATAAAAAATTAAGATGAGGTGATTTTGTGAGAACAAAAAAAAGGTATAGAATGTTTAGTATGATTGTGATATTAAATCTAATACTAAACATTATATCTCCAGGGATGGCGGTGTTTGCTGAAAATAATAATGTTAAGTTGACATTAACAAGCAACAAGACAAAATTGGAATCAGGGGAACAAGTTGAGTTTAATTTAAATTACGAGGCGTTAAATGGGCCAGGGAGTATAAAAGCAGGAGACACAATAACATTTAAATTGCCGGATGTATTTGAAAATATTCAACCTAAATATCCTCCAGAACATTTTAAAAATGTAACTGTAGATGGAACAATTGTCACAGCTGTGTTTAGTGAAGGCGCAAATGATGCAATAGGTGGATACATGAGTGTAAAGGCTACAGCTAAAAATGTTGAAACTAACACAACACAAAGAGTTGAAGTTAACTTAGATGGTACAGTTCAATATATTGATGTGGAAATAGTTCCTCCAGATGAAAAAGTACCAGTAGATCCACCAACTGTAACAGATAGACAAATTTATAAAACTGTTGATAATCCAGATGGATATGATGGTTATGAAAATGGAACATTAATAAACAATATAAATAATCCTGTTATAGGTAAAAAAGTAAAATATAGTATATATGTTAATGAAAAGTATGCAACTATGTATAATTCATATATAAAGGATACTATTCCTAACGGAATGGAGTTAGTTAAAGATTCTGTAAAAATTTATGAAATACAATATGGACAACAAGAGAAAGATGTAACAGAAGATTTTCAAGGAAAGATAAATACGCAAAACAATTCAATTAATGTAAATTTTGGAACTACTTATAACAAATATAGAGTAAGTTATAGCGTTATAATAAGACAAAATATGCAACGTTATGATAATGTTGCATATTTAATTAAACATGATGAAACATTATCATCAAAAGCAATAGTAAAACCTAAAGACGATGGTAAGATGTTAACTAAATACAGTAGAACTAGTGAGACAGCAAAAGATGAGAATGGAAATACTATAAATATAGTAAATCTTAATGACAATAAGGTTAAATATACACTTGATATAAATCCTAATAATCAAAGTGTAACAAATGCAATTATTGAAGATAACATTCCAGATGGAATGAAATTAGTAGATGGAAGTATTATGGTAGGTACATATGATATATCTGATAACTTTGAATGGGTAACAGATAAAATGAAAAATAAGATAAAATTTGAAAATAATAAGCTAACTGTTAATATAGGGAATACAGATAAGCATTATTTAATTTATTATGACTTAGAAGTTACACAGAGACAAAAGGCTTACACAAATAAAGCAAAATTAAGTTATGACAACACATCTAAAGATGTTCAAAATGTTGTAAGATACGAAATGAATGCAGGGGCTATAAATGCAAGAAAAAAAGTAGACAAGACATTACTTAAAAAAGGTGACAATCAAATAGTAAATTATACAATAGACTTTGACTGTTATGGATATTTTAACAAGGGATACTTAAATCTAACAGATAAGTTAGATCCTGAGGTTGAAATTTTAGGGGTTGAGGCTCCAGAACATTTTAATGTAAACATAGATAAAGAAAGCAATACTATAAAAATTACAAATGATAAAAAAGAAATAGAGTATGGAGAACCACTTCAAGTAAAAATAAAAACGGACTTTTCTAAAGTTGAAGATGGGAAAATTGTAACTAATGTTGCAAAGATAAACAACTCTACAACTAATAAAGTTGAAACGAAAAAAGGTTATAGATTTACTGCAAAAAAAATTGATAGTACAACAAAATCCCCACTTTTAGGAGCAACTTTTAATTTAATGGATAGTAATAAAAAGGTTATAGCTACATTAAATAGTGATTCAAATGGAATATTATCAAACTCAATAGATAATCCAGGAGTATATTACTTAAGGGAGATAAAAGCTCCTAAAGGATATAACTTAGATAGTAAAGAGATAAAATTCAGTATAAATGAAAACCAAATAGGAACTACTGTAGATTTAGGAAATATACTAAACACACAATCTAATCATAATGCAACTATAAAAAAAGTTGATTCAGATAATGAGAAAAAAGTATTAGAAGGTGCAGTATTTGAGATTCAAAACTCAAGTGGAAGGAAAGTAACAAGTGTAACAACAGGTAAAGACGGAATAGCTAATTTAAATCTTTCACCAGGTAAATATAAAGCAGTTGAAAAAAAAGCACCACAAGGATACATTTTAAACACTGATCCTATACAATTTGAAATAAAATTAGATTCCGATTCAGATATCAACTTAGTTGTTAAAAATGATGCAATAAAAGGAAAGATAGAGATAACAAAGACAGATTCAAAGGATAGTAAAAAAGTATTAGCGAATACAGAGTTTACTATATTTGATAGTAATAAAAAAGAAATAGCGAAAGCTATGACAAATAAAGAAGGAAAAGTAGAATTCGATAACTTAGGATATGGAAACTACTATTACCAAGAAACAAAAGCACCAGAGGGATACAAAATAGACGATAAATTGTATATATTTGAAATAAAGGAAGAAAATCAAGCAATAAGTAAAATAGTTACAAATGATCCTATAGTTGTAGCGGAAATTAAAAAAGATGATTCTAACTCAAAGAATGAAGAAAATATAACTAGTTCAAACCAAGGGAAAGATGATAGTCAAAAAGATAAAATAAATAGCTCTGATAATAAGACTAGTTATGAATCAAAAAATTCAAGTAGTCCACAAACATATGATAATAGTATGTTACCGTATATAGGGTTATTTACAGTTTCAACTATAGGATTAGCAGCAAGTACTTTCAATAAAAGAAGAAAGTAAAGGTTTAAAAATAAAGTAGAGTATTAATTTATTTTAGTACTCTACTTTATTTTTAATATACATTATTGATTGAATAATAATAGATACATTTATACAAAATAGTTTAACTTATTAGACTTGTAATATATAATAGTATTTGTTGTATCAAAAACTAAAATTAGGAATGATAAGGTGTGACATTATGGAAGAATTAAAGATTAAGATTAAAGAAATAACAAATGAAAAGCTTTTAAAAGTTGTTATTAGTAATAAGCTAAATAAAGATGTTAAATATAATAAAATTAATATTGAATTAAAGGGAAAAATAATAAGGAATACTATCAGATAGAAAAATATACAGATAAACAAGTTTTCATGAAAATATAGAGTTAGAAATGATAGAAACAAAATTATTTGAAATGACTTTTGAGAATTATAAACAAGTAGCTGCTTGGTCTGAAAACACTAATTATGATTTGAAAATATCTAAGAAAGGCAAGGTATTTCTAGGTAAGAAAAAAAGCAGTAATGAAAACTTAGTAAATAAAAGTCATAATAGAGAAAAAAATTATATACTTAAAGAAGGTATGTTAATACAGCCTTTAATAGATTTAGGTGTATTTACACAAGAAGGAAAAGTAGTTAAATCTAAATACGATAAGTATAAACAAATAAATAGATTTATTGAAATAATTGATGATGAGATAAAGAAAAATGATTATAAAGAATTGACTATATTAGATTTTGGATGCGGAAAATCATATTTAACATTTGTACTTTACTACTATTTGTTGAGATAAAAAAAATAAATGTAAAAATGATTGGGTTAGATTTAAAAGCAGATGTTATAAAGAAATGTAATGATATAGCTCAAAAATATAATTATCAAAATTTAAAATTTGAACTTGGAGATATAAATGGATATAAGTACACTGATAATGTGGATATGGTTATAACTTTACATGCATGTGATACAGCTACAGATTATGCACTTTATAATGCTGTGAAGTGGAATACAAAAATGATTTTCTCAGTCCCTTGTTGTCAGCATGAATTTAATGAACAGATAAATTCTGATGAGTTTTCGATATTAACTAAGTATGGGATTATAAAGGAAAGAGTATCAGCTCTTATGACAGATGCGGTTAGAGGAAATTTATTAGAAGCATTAGGATATAAAACACAAATTCTTGAATTTATAGATATAGCACATTCGCCTAAAAATATTTTAATAAGAGCTTCTAAAGGTTCTATTTCACAAGAAAAGAAAGAGAGAGCAATGAAAGAAGTTGATAATATTATAAAAGAGTTTAATTTAAATCCAACTTTATTAAAATTATTAAAAGATGATAAATTAATATAAATATAAAAAGGAATCAATTATCTTAATTGATTCCTTTTTATATGTCGAAATACTTATCTCCAAGACTTTCTATACTCTTAAGTATTTTTGCATAATCATTGCCTTTTGCTGTCAAATAGTATTCTACTTTAGGTGGAAGTTCATCATATACTAACTTACATATTAAATCATCGTTTTCCATTTCTTTTAATTTTTCATTTAGAACTTTATGGCTTACACCACAAGTAATTCTTTGTAGTTCTAAAAAACGTTTAGGACCTTCTAGTAAATGACATAGGATTATTACCTTCCACTTTCCTCTAATTACTTCAAAAGCCAAATCTAATTTACAAACATACTTTTTACCATCTCTAATAATCAAAATTATCACAACCTTTATTGGATTTTTACTATATTTTAACCTATAAAACAATTTAACATAATACTAACTTTTTAGTAAGTACTTGATTATAATATAAATTAATATTAGTATAATTAAATAAGCAATTATTAATGTATACAGGGAGGATTATATATGAAATTTAGATTTTGTCACAATAATATAAACGTGTTAAATTTAGAAAAAAGTTTAGAGTTTTATGAAAAGGCACTTGGGCTTAAAGAAGTAAAAAGACATGAAGCAAAAGATGGAAGTTTTATACTATCTTATTTAGGAGACGGAGAAACTACACATACGTTAGAACTAACATGGCTTAAAGAATGGGATAGAGCATATAATTTAGGAGATAATGAGTTCCATCTAGCATTAAGAGTTGATGATTTTGATGCAGCTTATAATTTACATAAAGAAATGGGATGCATTTGTTTTGAAAACAAAGATATGGGTATATATTTTATAGCAGACCCAGATAATTATTGGATAGAAATTTTACCTTCAAAATAGTCATAAAGGCAAATAAAAAAACCAGCTAAATATACACATAAGTATATTTAGCTGGTTTTTTATTTTAAAATAAACATAAAACTATCATTCATTAAAAATAAGTACATATATATTTTATTAGAATAATTAATTGGGAGGTGAAATTTATAAAGTATCCAATTACAGTTCAATACGGTAAATTTACATTGTCAATTTATGAAGAATTAGATTGTAGTATAGAAATAATAAAGAACTATATAGAATTTCAAGTTTTTGATAATAAAAAACTAGATAGTGAAGTTATAGAGTACGTAAATTTAAAGGACTTTAATGTTAATATTATATATAATGAACATAATAGATTTAAGCAAAACTTGAAAAATATATTTATAGAAGTGAATATTGAAGAAAACATAAGAGAGCTTGAAAAAATAATATTGAAAATTTCATAGATAGTATTTTCAATATTACTAAAAATTTAATATAGATGCAATTATATCCATTAAACAACTAAAGAATATAAAAACACTAGAAGATTCAAAAGATATTCAGAAGCACTATGAAAGCAATTTATATATTAGGTTAGAACAAAGTAAAGAATTAAAATTAAATGTACATAAATATCAAAAATCAATAAATATAAAACTGTTTTTAGAAAATAATCAAAATTTAAACCTAAATCTAGATATTACAAATCCCTATAATTTTATATTTAAAGATATAGATATAAATTGTAAAGAAAAGAAATTTCAAATTAAAAATAATAAATTAAAGGTTTGTGCAAAAGGAAAAAATGAAATAAATATAAGTTTAAACTCAGAAATGTTTATAGAAAATGGTATTTGGAAATTAAAATTTAATGAGCGCAATAAAATTAAATGTATAGAAACTTCACTTAGATCAAATGAAAAAATAGAAAATAATTTAGAAAATAGAGATTTTCAAAAAGCCAACATAGATTTCAATGAATTTGAGCCCATATTCATTATATACTATTACACAAAGTATGAAGAACAGTTAAAAAAATTAGAAAATATATTTAAGTTTTATAAACTATCAGATGGAATGGGTATTGTATTTATACAAAAAGATAGACTTATTGACTTAGGAAAATTATATTCTTTTAAATACATATATAAAATGCAGAGATATACAAAAATGGTTCAACTAACAAATTTGTCTAAAGGAATAGAAAATGGATATACAGCTAATGAAGAGATAGGAGTTAACTACTTTAAAACAAATCCAAATATAAACTTAGATGGCAAAGGAGTTATAATAAGCATTGTGAATTCTGGAATAGACTATTTACATCCAGATTTTATATACCCTGATGGTACTTCTAAAATTTTATATCTATGGGATCAAACTAAGGAAGGAAATCCTCCAGAAGGATTTAATATAGGAACTGAATATAAAAGAGAGGATATAAATAAGGCAATAGCTGAAAAAAATCCTAATCTATCTACAGATGAAGAGGGTATAGGGACTGCGTTAGGAGGAATATGTGCAGGATTAGGTAGTATAAATAAGTCTTATGCAGGAGTTGCAGAAGGAGCTGATTTAATAGTTGTAAAGCTACAAAAAATAGATGGATTTTATAATAATGGGACTTTTTTAAGTGGCATAGATTATAGTTATAGAAAAGCGAAAAAATTAGATATGCCAATAATTCAGAATATAACTTTTGGAAGTAATAGTTTAGTTTCTCCAGGTATTGGGTTTATGGACAATGATTTATTTTATGAATATAGAGTATGTGAAGTTGCAGGAGGAGGTAATGAAGGAAATGGAAAGACTCATACTATGGGAAAAATAAACTTTGTTGGGGAAGTTAAAGATATAGAGATTGAAATAGCAGAATATGAAAAAGATATAGAAATTGATTTATGGGTAGATAAACCTGATAAACTAAATATTTTAATTATATCTCCATCAGGAGAAGAAAGCAAAACATCACTTGTATCTAATCTTAATGTTTTAGAAGGATTATTTGATTTCGAAAATACATATTATTCTATATGGTCAACCTATCCACTTTATTACTCGGGGCAACAAATGACAATTATAAATTTAAAAGGTGTAAGCAAGGGAATATGGAAAATAAGGTTAATAGGATCATCTATAACAAATGGAGTATATCATGTTTATTTGCCAAACAACTCGCTGTTAAAACCTGGAACTAAATTTAGAGAAGGAAATCCAAATTACACACTAACATATCCTTCTATATATAAAGACTCAGTTACAGTAGGAACTTATAACAGTTTAAATTCTAGTATATGGACAGAGTCTTCAAGAGGCCCTGTAATTGGAAATGTAGGTAGGATTGAAAGCCCAGATATAGTAGCGCCAGGTGTAAATATAATTGCACCATATAAAAAGGATAAATACGCATTAGTAAGCGGAAGCGGTGTTGCAGCATCATATACAGCAGGATCGATTGCTTTAATAATGCAATATGTACTTTTTAAAGAAAACTACAAAGATAAATCTGTAGTTCAAAAAATAAAGACATATTTAAGTGCAGGTGCTAAAAGAGATAATAAAATAAATTATCCAGATCTAAGCTATGGGTATGGAGTTTTAAATATAAAAAATACTTTTGACCAAATTAAATAGTTAAGGGGTGATTATTTGGGGAAATCATATGTTGCCATATATAATGGAAATGAAGAGGAGTTGAAAACTCAATTAAGTCAAAAAAACCTAAATAACTATATTATTTTAAATAAAAAAGCTGTTGCTATATATGTCAGTGACCATTTGATGAAGAAATTTTCTTTAAAATTGAATGCATATATGACTGGGGAATTTCGACTCATATGAGTTCACTTATAGAAATAGATTCCAATGTTGATAATGGGAAACCAGCTAGATCTATTTCAGGAGTAGATTACATTGAAAAAAATCCATATATAAATCCAACTGGAAAAGATACCGTTATTGCAATTATAGACTCGGGCATAGATTATATGCACCATGATTTTATAAGAAAAGATGGAACCTCAAAAATAATATCTATTTGGGATCAAAGTTCTAATAAAGGGAATCCGCCTGAAGGACTAAATTTTGGAAGTGAGTTTACAAACGAAAAGATAAATGAGTATATTGCTAAAAAAGACCCAAGTTTAACTGAAGATAGTATTGGAACAGGAACACTCGCAGCTGGGATAGCGGCTGGGTTAGGAAATGAAAATTCACAATATAAAGGGATTGCAATAGATAGTGACTTAATAGTAGTTAAGCTAAGAGAAGAAATAGGTGTATATAAAGAAGGAAGGATAAGTTATGCACTTAGCGATTTTTTAGCAGGTATTAAATATGTAACTGAGAGTTTGAACAAACATCAAAAAAGTATGGTTATAAATTTAACAGTAGCATGCAAAAGTGAAGGTGTTGTTGAAACTACACTATTAGAATCATTTGAAAACTTAACTATTCCTGGAGTAATTATTGTGTGCGGATTAGGCAATGAAGGAAATACTGATACTCATTACAAGGGAAATATTAAAAATATTAATGATGTTGTAGATATATTAATACAAGTTGGAGAGCAAAAAAACTTAGATATTATAGTATCTTGTGTTGGACCGGATAAAATAAATGCATCTTTAATATCTCCATCAGGAGAATTAAGCTACGATATAAAATATTCGCCAGATAGATTTATATATAAAGGTAGATTTAATATAGAAAAAACTAATTATGATATGAGATTCTTATACCCATGGCTTAAATCAGGGACAGAAGAAATTGTAATTAATTTAAAGGATATAAAACCTGGAATCTGGACTTTAAGATTAACACCAGAATTTTTAATATCTGGAGACTATGATGTGTTTTTGCCAAATAAAAATTTATTAGATAAAGATACAAGATTCATAAATTCAAATTCGTTTTCAACAACAACTTGGTTTGCAGCTACTGAAAATGTATTATCTGTAGGAGCATTTAATAATAATACTGATAGTATATGGATTCAGTCATCAAGAGGAACATTAAATCAAAACCCTTTAAAACCAGATATAGTAGCTCCAGGTGTAGATATAATAGGACCTTATAAAAATAATAAATACATAGCTGGAACTGGGACAGGAGTAAGTAGTTCTATCATAAGTGGAGTTGCATCTGTTTTAATGGAGTATATAAGTTCTCAAAGCGATCTTGGAAGGAATTTATTATTTACAGAAGTAATAAAAACTTACTTAATGATAGGTGCAGATAGGCAGGATATATATAGTTACCCAAATGTTAATTTAGGATATGGAGTTTTAAATTTTAAAAAGACTATGGAAAGTATAGCTGAGAATTTAAGATAAATAAAGTGTTTGAATATTAAAAATAATATTCAAACACTTTATTTTTTGAAAATAAGGGTATTATATAAATAATTAATATTAAAGGGGAGCAATTAGAATGAAAATAAAAAACAAAAATTTTTTTAGGTATAATAATTTTTTTTATTTTATCTGCAACTATAATATTTTCTATTAAAAATTAGACACACAGCAAAATCAACAAGTTAAAAAATAGAAAATAATAAAGATGCAGTTGAAAATTCAAAAGAAAAAAATTTAACTTTCTTTAGAGATATAGCTGGAGTTAAAGCGACAAATATAGAATTAATAGATAATCCAGTAGGTGTAAAAGGTGAATTTTTAGTTCCTGAAAAGTCTATTTTAAATGGGATAAACTATTTTTTAAAACAGACTAAAAATGATAAAATAAGCAATGTAAATATAGATATAGAAGAGAGCGGAATAATTGCAAAGGTTGATTATAAAGTAAATAAAAGTGTAACAACTCCAATTGAAGTTAAGTTTTGCCAACTGTAGATAAGAATAATAATTTAATTTTAAATATTAAAGAAGTTAAATTATTAGATTTAAAGTTATATGATTGGATAGTTGATATAGCATTGAAAAGTTTTATAAAAGATTGGTTTTCTAAAGATAGCAACATAGATGTTAAATTTGAAAAAGGAAATGTCGTAATTGATAAAAATAATTTCAAGGAAGTAGTATTAAAAAATATATCTTTAGGGCCAAAAAGATTTAAAAATAAATATGATTATAGATTTTAATTATATT
>NZ_JAIXHU010000037.1:0-33213 GCF_025671395.1 Paraclostridium sp. AKS73
TGGATCAAGCTATTCAAGAATAGGATCGCTATCAAATGGAGCAAAAGTAGAGATAGTAGAAAGTAAAAATGGATGGCATAAGATAAAATATAATGGAGGGTACGGATATGTATCAGGAGATTATATAAAAGTAGATGGAAGTACAACTATACCACCTGCTACAACAAAAACAGGAGTAGTAACAGCAACTTCATTAAATGTAAGAAATGGATATGGAGCAAGTTATTCAAGAATAGGATCGCTATCAAATGGAGCAAAAGTAGAGATAGTAGAAAGTAAAAATGGATGGCATAAGATAAAATATAATGGAGGATACGGATATGTATCAGGAGATTATATAAAAATAGGATAAGAACTAAAAAAAGGGTATATAAAAGCTAACAAGAAAAATAGTTTTATATACTCCTTTTTGTTAAAGTGATATAATTATATAAATAAAAATTAGGAAGGAGATTTTTTATGATTTATTTAAATAGTGAAGATATAATAAAGTCTATAGCATTAGATGAGTGTATGGATGCTATAGAAGATGCATATAGAATGTATGCAAACAATGAGTATAATATGCCAGATAGATTACAAGTTGAGAATAATGATTTAACTTCTTTATATATGCCTTGTTTTACGAAAGAATCATTTGGTACGAAAATACTTACAGTGGCACCTAATAATGCAAAAATAAACAAACCTGTAATTGATGGAATTATGTTAGTGAATGATATATATACAGGGGAAGTTGTTTGCATGATGGATGGGAAAACACTTACAGCAATTAGAACTGGAGCAGTAGGTGGTGTTGGAGTTAGACATACAACAAGAGCAGATGTGAAAAACATAGGATTGATAGGTACAGGAGTTCAGGGGTTTTATCAAATTATATATGCATGTAAGGCAAGAGATATAGAGAATGTTTACTTATATAATAGAACAAAAGAAAAAGCAGTTAATTTAAAAAATGAACTAGAGAAAGAATTAAAAAATATTAATATACATATAGCAGAAACTTCTAGAGAGTTAGTTCAAAAAAGTGAAGTTATAGTAACAGCGACAACTTCATACCAACCAGTTATAGAAGAAGATAAAGAATTGTTGAGAGGAAAACATATAATAGCAATAGGTTCTTATAAACCTGACATGAGAGAGTTACCAGATGCATTACTTGAAATTGCAGATCTTGTAGTAGTAGATACTGATTTTGCGAAGGAAGAAAGTGGAGATCTGTATGTACCGATACAAAAAGGATTGATAAAAACAGATGATATTAAAAATATGGGAGAATTTTTAAAAGAAAATAATAACGTGAATTTAAAAGAAAAAACTACTTTATACAAGTCGGTTGGAATGGGGCTGTTTGATATGGTAGTAGCTGATAAAATTTATAAAAAATCTTTAGAGAAAAAAATAGGCCAAAATATTGAATTATAAAAAACATGTCTAAAGTTTAAACTTTAGACATGTTTTTTATTCTATATCAAATGGATTTTTTTCGAATTCGCTTATCCTATCTAAATAATGCTTAGGTGAAACTCCATAGGCTTTTTTGAAAGCTCTAACAAAACTTGAATAATCCTTAAATCCACATTCTATACAAGCATCACTCATAAGATATCCTTTTTTTATTAATGACTTAGCATAAATAAGTCTTTTTTGAACTATATAGCTATGTAGAGAGCTTCCGGTTTGAGACTTAAATTTACGCATTAGATAATACTTGCTCATGAAAAATTTATTAGCTATAGTGTCTATAGATAAATCTTTATTTAAATTATCATTTATATAACTAAAAATTTGTTGAATTGTTTCATCGTACTCAACATCTTCTGAAGTATCATCGCTTTTTAAAAATAGTCTATTAATTAAAACTAAGAATTGTATAAATAAAGAATTTTTAAGTATAATATGACCAAATTCATCAGAAGACTCAGCAGCTTTAATTTTAAATAAAATGTTTTTCAAATTTTCTAAGTCATTTGGATTAAGTCTTAACAAATTAGATTTATTTTTACTTGATATATTAAAACAAGTGAATAAATCATCTCCATATATATTATGTTTTTCTATATATTCTGGATTTATCCATATAACTATACGTTCATAATATTTATTAGGATTTATAATAGGTTTATGTATTTCAGTATTATTTATAAATAAAATATCCCAAGGTTTTAATTTATATGATTTTCCTTCTACTAAATAATCTACATCACCAGAAATTAAAATTGTAATTTTATTAAAGTCATGGTGATGATAGTCAAACTTTATATCTCTCATATCCTTTATATGAAATATTTTAAAATTATCATCAAGATATCCAACCTTATCTATATTTTCTTTATTTATATCCATAAAAACAACCTCTCATATTCAAATAATAGTAATAACTTTAAAAATATTTACAATTTAATATACCGTAAATAAGATAAATTGTAATCGTCTATATATAGTATAGCACTTTTTACAATGCATAGGGCATTTTACGCAATGTACATGGTAAAAAATAATAATATAATAAAATTCATTGTGCATTAAAGCGATAGTATTAATAAGGAGAAGACAAATGAAAAACTTTTTAAAAAATTATAAATCATCATTAATATTACTAGGCGCAATATTAATCGGAGGAATTGTAGGTGTAGTTTTAGGACCTAAAGCTGCCATGCTAAAACCTTTTGGGGACTTATTTTTAAATTTATTATTTATGTCACTAGTGCCTCTTGTATTTTTCAGTGTTTCATCAGCAATAGCAAATATGAACACTATGAAAAGATTAGGGAAAATAATGGGTAATATTGTTATAGTATTTTTATCAACAGCATTCATAGCAGCATTAATAGGTATTTTAGGAGCTATAATTTTAAACCCAACTAAAGGATTAGATTCTAGCATGTTTACTTCTATAATAGGAAGTGGAGAAATCGTAGAAGCTGAAAAAGTTAGTTTTTTAGATCAAATTGTAAAAACTGTAACAGTTAATGATTTTAACATGTTGTTTTCAAAGTCAAATATGTTACAGCTTATAGTATTTGCAGTACTATTTGGACTTGCAACTGCAATGGCTGGGGAAAAGGCAAAAGGTATAGCAAAGTTTGTGGAAGAAGGATCAGAAGTTATAGGGAATATTATAAAAATAATAATGTATTATGCACCTATAGGTCTTGGATGTTACTTTGCATCTGTTATAGGTGAATTAGGGACTCAAATACTTTCGGGATATGTAACTGCATTTTTATTATATTTAGGAATAACTGTTATATATTACTTTGGATTCTATACAATATATGCTTATTTAGCAGGAGGAAAAGAAGGTATAAGTATTTTCTGGAAAATGCAGTTGGTCCAACAGTTACAGCAGTGGCAACTTGTTCAAGTGCAGCATGTATACCAGTTAATTTAGTTTCTGCTAAAAATATGGGAGTACCAGATGATATAGCAGAAACAGTTGTACCACTAGGTGCCAATATCCATAAAGATGGATCTGTAATTGGAGGCGTATTAAAAATAACATTTTTAATGGGTATTTTTGGAGTGGATATAACTAATCCATCAACACTATTAAGTATATTAGTAGTTTCGTTTTTAGTTGGTGCTGTTGTAGGCGCTATACCAGGTGGCGGAGTAATTGGAGAAATGTTAATACTAAGTGTATTTGGATTCTCACCGGAAATGTTACCTATAATTACTGTTTTAGGAACAGTTATAGATGCACCAGCAACACTATTAAACTCAGCAGGAAATACTGTTTGTGCAATGATGGTTGCTAGACTAGTTGAAGGTAAAAACTGGTTGGTTTCTAAGTCTAACTAGACAAAAGACCTAGATATAGATGTTCATCTATATCTAGGTCTTTTTTACGCTTAAGCAATTTTATTTATTATTTGAGCGACATTAAGTAGTTCGCAGACGTAGTCACTCAAGCAAAGCGAATTTTTCATCATTTTACTACAAAAATATGATATAATGGAGTGTATTTAACAGATTGAAGGGAGCAAGACATGACAAAATACTATTTATACTATGTACTTATATATGGTGGTTTAGGAGCATTTATACCGTATATAGTTCCATACTTAGAAGGATCATTAAATCTATCTGCTACGCAAATAGGAATCATAACATCTATACCATCAATAATAGGAATATTGGTTGTTCCTCTTTGGGGGATTATAACTGATATGACTAAAAAAGATAAAAAAATACTTGGAATTTGTGTAGCTATAAATTGTTTAATAATGGGGATGTACTCAAGTGTAAAATTATTCCCTGTGTTACTTATAGTAGCTACGTTAGCGGAGGCCTTTAGATATGCAATATCACCTTTAGCTGATAATATAACTACAGATTATTGTAAACATAAAAATTTAAATTATGGGATTATAAGAAGCGGAGGATCTGTAGGTTTTGCGCTTATAAGTTTTTTAACAGGGCAACTTATAAAAGTAACATCAAACTCTAGGATTATATTTTTAGTATATATAATTTTATTCGTGGTTTCTTTAATAGTACTTCCGTTTTTAGATTCTAAAAAATATGATGAAGAAGAAAAATTAAAAGGTTCAACCATGAAAGAAGATTTAAAAGAGCTTATAAGGGACAAATCATACTTATGGCTTTTAGCTATTGTTATATGTACTATAAGTATTAGTGAAGTAACTAATGCCTATCAAGGATTATATTTAATTGACCTAGGGGCAAGTGAAGGTGATATAGGCATATTAGTAATATTTACAGCTCTACCTGAAATA
The DNA here is from genome assembly GCF_025671395.1 of Paraclostridium sp. AKS73. Lineage (NCBI taxonomy): Bacteria > Bacillati > Bacillota > Clostridia > Peptostreptococcales > Peptostreptococcaceae > Paraclostridium > Paraclostridium sp. AKS73. The sequence goes on from NZ_JAIXHU010000037.1 coordinate 4,743, forward strand.
TTTTTTATGTCAAAAATTAATTCGTTAGTTTTAAAATATGGATATAAAAAAGTATTTAAAATAGGTATACTTACATTTTTAATAAGATGGATAACTTGTTTATTTGCAACTTCTCCAATGATATTCATACTTACGGCTCCACTTACAGCTTTAGCATTTTCAACAATGTTAGTGTCATATATTGGATATATAAAAGATAAGTTTTCAAGTGAAATTCAAGCTACTGCCTTAACATTAACATCAATGGCAATAGGGGTTTCTTCTGCATTAATCAAATTACCAGTTGGATTTGGAATAGATGTGTTTGGATTAAAAACTATATATATACTATCGATAGTAATAACTTGTTTAGGATTTATTGTTTGTAGTATAAAAAAAGAAAATAAAAATACAAAAGCTATAGGGTAATAACCTATAGCTTTCTTATATTATAATTATATATAAAAATTTGATATAACTAAAAAAGTTAATTATATGTAAAAAATATGATAGACAAATTTATAACAATATAGTATATTTAAATTAAGGAAATGGTTTTCGAAAGAGGGGTTAAATATGAATGAGCATATAGGAGCTAAGATAAAAAGCTTGAGAACGCAAAGAAAAATGACATTAAAAGATTTAAGTGAAAAAACTAACTTATCTATTGGTTTTTTGTCTCAGTTAGAGAGAGGATTAACTAGTATAGCAACAGATACTTTAGGAAGCATAGCAGATGTATTTGAAGTTGAGTTATCTTATTTCTTTTTAAAACCAAGAACTAAGAAAAGACCAATAATTAGAAGTTATGAAAAGAAGTTTTTAATATATGTACATCAGGATGCATTCAGTACAATTTATCTAACGACTTAAAGGAAAAGGTTATGCTTCCAAGGTTTTTAGATATTATTCCAAATAATACAGATGAAGATATACAGTCATATTCTCATGAAGGAGAAGAGTTTGTATATGTATTAGAAGGAACTCTAACGTTATTTTTAGATGGAGAACAACATGAATTATACCCTGGAGATAGCATACACTATAATTCTTCAAAAAATCACAATTGGGCTAATTATACAAATAAAATGGTAAGGATGATAGTTGTTGCAACTCCAAATCCTTTTAATAATAACTAAAACTATTTGAAGGTGATTAAATGAATAAGCCACTAATATTAAATATACAAAAATATAGTTTACATGATGGGGATGGAATTAGAACTACAGTATTTTTTAAAGGATGTCCTTTAGAATGTATCTGGTGTCATAATCCAGAAAGTCAGGATTACAAAAAAGAAGTTTTATATAATGAAGAAAAATGTTTAAAGTGTGGGAATTGTATAGAGAAATGCCCTAATGAAGCTATATATATAGGTTTAGATGTAATTGAATTGAAAAAAGAAAAGTGCACATATTGTGAGACTTGTATAGATTTTTGCTTAAACAATGCAAGGGAAATAGTTGGGAAAACATATGAAATAAAAGATTTAGTAAAAGAATTAATAAAAGATATGGCCTTTTATGAAGAGTCAGGTGGAGGCGTTACTTTATCTGGAGGCGAAGTAATGACTCAGGATATAGAATATATAAAAAAACTAGTAATTTCATTAAAACAAAAAGGTATAAACGTAGCAATAGATACATGTGGACATTCAAAGTTTGATAACTATGAAGCTATATTACCATTTGTGGATACATTTTTATACGATATAAAGTTAATAAGTGATGAAAAACATGAGTTTTTTACTAAGAAATCAAATAAATTAATTCTAAATAATTTAAAGATGCTAAGTGAAAAAGGAGCAAATATAAACATAAGAATACCATTAATAGAAGGTGTTAATGTAGATGATAACAATGAAGAAATTAAAAAATAATAGATTTTATAAAGCCTTTAAACATTGCAAAAGTTAATATATTGCCATACCACAATATAGGAATGCACAAATACAAAAAGCTTTATATGCAGTATGAAGGAGAAAATTTAAAACGACCTTCAGACGAGAAATTAGAGGAAATAAAACAAATTTTCAAAGCAAATAATTTTGAAATAAAGATTGGGGGATAATCATATGGAAAGAGGAAGTTTTGAAAGAACTAAAAAACTTAGAAAGCAAAGTATAGAGACTCAACCTTTTATAACTATTGAAAGAGCTAGGCTTATGACAGAAGGATATAAAAAATATGAGGGAAGTGTTGAAATACCAGTGCTTAGAGCGTTGGCATTTAAACACTATATGGAAAATAGAACTCTTTGTATAAATGATGGAGAACTTATAGTTGGAGAAAAAGGAGATTCGCCACAAAGTACACCTACTTATCCAGAATTATGCTGCCATACAATGGAAGATCTAGATATAATGGATAAACGAGATATTATATCTTTTAAAGTGAGTGATGATGTAAAAAAATTCACGAAGATGAAATAATACCTTTTTGGAAAAATAGACAAATAAGACAAAAAATAGTTAGTTCTATGGAACAAGAATGGTTAGATTGTTATGAAAATGGAGTGTTTACAGAGTTTATGGAACAAAGAGCTCCTGGTCATACAGTTTGTGGGGGAACAATATATAAAAAGGGATTTTTAGACTTAAAGAAGGAAATTGAAGTAGAAATAAGCAAACTAGATTTTGTTAACGATAAAGAAGCATATGATAAAAAAGCTCAGTTAGAGGGAATGGCTATTGCTTGTGATGCTTTAATTATATATGGAAAACGTTACTCTGAATATGCTAAGCAATTAGCAGAGAAAGAAACTGATGAAGATAAGAAAAAAGATTTATTAACTATAGCTAAAAATTGTGAGGTAGTACCTGCAAATAAACCACAAACATTCCACCAAGCAGTTCAGATGTATTGGTTTGTTCACATAGGTGTTACTACGGAACTTAATATATGGGATGCATTTAGTCCAGGTAGATTTGATCAACATTTAAATCCTTTTTATGAAAATGATGTAGAAAATGATACATTAGATAGAGATATGGCTAAAGAAATTTTAGAATGCTTATGGATTAAATTTAATAATCAACCAGCACCTCCAAAAGTAGGGGTTACACTAAAAGAAAGTGGAACATACACTGACTTTGCAAATATAAATACAGGAGGAGTAACGGAAGATGGTAAAGATGGAGTTAATGATGTAAGTTATATTATTCTAGATGTAATGGATGAAATGAAATTATTACAACCTAGTTCAAATGTACAAATTAGTAAAAAAACTCCAAGTAAGTTCTTAAAAAGAGCATGTGAAATTTCTAGAAAAGGTTGGGGTCAGCCTGCATTTTATAATACAGAAGCAATAATTCAAGAGTTATTAGAAGCAGGTAAAACAATAGAAGATGCCAGATGTGGTGGAACTAGTGGTTGTGTAGAAACAGGATGTTATGGTAAGGAAGCATACATACTTACAGGTTATTTAAATTTACCTAAAATTCTTGAAATAACTTTAAATAATGGGATAGACCCTATGACAAATAAAAAGCTTGGGATAGAAACTGGTGATCCTAATAACTTTAAATCTTACGAGGAGTTATTTAATGCATTTAAGTCTCAATTAAATCACTTTGTAGAAATAAAGGTAAAAGGAAACAATGTAATTGAAAGAATATACTCAAAGCATATGCCAGCCCCACTTATGAGTGTTATAGTAGATGATTGTATAAAAACTGCAAAAGATTATAATGCAGGTGGAGCAAGATATAACACAAAATATATACAAGGTGTTGGGATAGGAACTATAACAGATAGTTTAACTTCTATAAAATACAATGTATTTGATAAGAAAAAGTTTAACATGAGCGAATTACTAGAAGCTTTAAAAAATAATTTTAATGGATATGAAGCTATATATAACATGGTAGTTAACAAAACTCCTAAGTATGGTAATGACGATGACTATGCAGATGATTTAATGCAAGATGTATTTAATTCATTCTATAATGAAGTTACAGGAAGAAAGTCTCCTATGGGAGCTGAGTATAGAATAAATATGCTACCTACAACATGCCATGTTTACTTTGGAGAAGTTATGGGGGCTAGTGCCAATGGCAGGTTAAGTCAAAAGCCATTATCTGAAGGTATATCTCCAGAAAAAGGTGGAGATACGAATGGACCTACTGCTGTTATCAAGTCTTGTTCTAAAATGGACCATTTAAAAACAGGAGGAACGCTTTTAAATCAAAGATTTGCTCCTGCTGTAGTACAAGGAGAAGAAGGGCTAGAAAATATGTCTAACTTAGTTAGAGCTTATTTCAATATGGATGGACACCACATACAATTTAATGTATTTGACAAAAATGTATTGTTAGCAGCACAAAAAAATCCAGATGAATATAAAGACTTAATAGTTAGAGTTGCTGGATATAGTGATCACTTTAATAACTTAAGCAGAGCTCTTCAAGATGAAATAATAGGAAGAACAGAGCAAAGCTTCTAATTTATAACACAAAAGGAGATATATTTATGAACAAAAAAATAGGATTTATAGGTGCAGGTAACATGGCTAAGGCTATGATAGGTGGGATTGTTAAATCTAAACTAGTAGAGGCTAACAATGTGTTTGCATCTGATTTAAATGAACTATCACTTGAAAATGTTAAAGATGAATATGGAATAAATACAACAAATGACTCTAAAGAAGTAGTAAAAAACAGTGATATAGTTATTGTAGCTGTAAAGCCAAATGTGTACGATATAGTATTAGAAGGAGTTAAAGAATTAATAGACAATGAAAAAATAATTGTAACTATAGCTGCAGGTAAAACAATAGAATCAGTAGAAAATGTAATAGGTTCAGATAAGAAGGTTATTAGAACTATGCCTAATACTCCAGCTTTAGTAAATGAAGGTATGAGTGCTCTTTGTAAAAATAAAAATATAACTGATGAAGAATTAAATCTTGTAAAAGAAATATTTAGCTCATTTGGGAAGGCTGAAGTAGTAAATGAATACTTAATAGATGCAGTAATTGGAGCAAGTGGATCAGCACCTGCGTATGTATTTATGTTTATAGAAGCTATGGCAGATGCAGTAGTTGCTGCTGGAATGCCAAGAAATCAAGCGTATACATTTGTATCTCAAGCTGTTATGGGTTCTGCAAAAATGGTGCTTGAAACAGGTAAACATCCAGGTGAATTAAAAGATATGGTATGTTCTCCAGGGGGAACTACTATAGAAGCAGTTAAAACTTTAGAAGCTGAAGGATTCAGAAACTCAGTTATAAAAGCAATTGATGACTGTATAGAAAAATCTAAAGAAATGAGTAAGTAAATAATAAACATGTATTAAAATTACAAAAATATTAAGGTGAATACATAAGTCTTGAACAAGAAGCTTATATATTCACCTTTTTTATTTAGATGTTAATTTAAACTAGTAAAAAATTATATTAGTTGTTCTATAATATATGATCAAGACTATGTTTTTCTGACTCAATTAACCTATGAAGAGAAATTTTTATTATATCTATTTGTTCTAAGCAAGTTGAAACATCTTTTAAATAAATCCCATCAGACAATACATTAAAAGCTAGTTCTATATCACCTATATGGCAATGGTTTAAGAATTTAAAAAATTGCTTAGATTCTTCTTTGAAATCATTTTTTAAATCATTAGTATATTCTTCGCATTTTTCCCAATCCTCGTTTTTAACATACATTTCTAGTTTATTCATTTCATTATTATATTTAAGAGAGAAATCCTCGGCTTTTACAGATATAAAAAGGCCAAATATAACTAAAGCAATAGTCCAAACTATAGTGAATACAATAGATTTCATATATCCACCTCCTAAAAATTATTTCTTCTGTATAAAGAAGTTATCTTTTTCATCTAATACACAAATTAACGTTTCTGATATTGAATCTATATTGTGTTTTTTTAGGATTGATAAAAGCCAATCTGAACTTTTATTTATAGTATTAAGGTTTTGTTTTATTATTTCACCATCTAATATTAAAGGTAATGGTAGATGCTTAAAGTTTTCTGTAGGAACCTTTTCGTAACTAGGAGTAGGTACTATACTAAGATTACCGTCAGTTTCAAGAATTGCGTAATAAACATCTTTTAAGTTGAAATAACCTTGTATTCGTAATTGTTCTAAAAGTTCATCCATAGATACTCTTTCTTCTTTTAAAGCTTTATAGTTAAGTTTTCCTTTATCTATTAAAATTGCAGGATTTCCATTTAACAAAAATCTAATGCTTTTAAATTTTAGAGTTAAAAAAGATATTACAATTTGCATAAAAACTAAACCAGTAAGAGATGCGATTCCATAAATTATAGGAATTTCGTTATTTTGCATAGGAATAGCGGCAACTTCTGCAATTAGAAGCGTTATAACCAAATCAAATGAATTCATTTCGGCAATTTCGCCTTTTCCCATAATTCTAAGACTTATTAGCACCGCAATATAAAGAACTATACTTCTAATTAAAACTACAATCATAAGCTTCCATCCTTTATTTTTATTATGTCTAATCTTAAAATAGACATATACTATTATTTGTATTTATAAAAAATATATACAAGCAAATGTCAAATGCATCTTTAAAATGAAGTATAAATTTGGTATAATTAATTTTAAATTCAAAAATTAGACAGCAAAATGTCATCGAAGTAATTTAAGGAGGGCTAGTTGTGGGTAAAAGAAAACAAGTACACGTTCCTATAGAAAAAATTCAAGAGCAAGATAGATTTATAGAAGCTATAGCTGAAACGACAAATAGATATTATGCAATACATGGAAGAAAACCTAGATATATGATACAAACTTTTGGGTGTCAAATGAATGAACATGACTCTGAAAAATTATGTGCAATGTTAGATAATATGGGATATATTCAAGGTTTAACAGCTGCAGAATGTGATTTAGTTATATACAATACTTGTGCAGTAAGAGAAAATGCAGAGTTAAAAGTATATGGAAACTTAGGTCAGTTAAAGTTTTTAAAAAGAAAAAATCCAGATTTAAAAATAGCTGTGTGTGGATGCATGATGCAACAAAGTCATGTTGTTGAAGAAATAAAAACTAAATATAAGCATGTTGATTTAGTTTTTGGTACACATAACTTATATAAATTCCCTGAATTATTAGCTAAATCTATGGATACTGAAAAAACTTTAATAGATGTTTGGGATGTAGATGGAGAAGTTGTAGAAGGGCTTAGAAGTAATCGAAAGTTTGAGCTTAAAGCCTTTGTAAACATAATGTATGGATGTAACAATTTCTGTACTTATTGTATAGTTCCTTACACAAGAGGTAGAGAAAGAAGTAGAACTCCAGAGGATATAATAAATGAAATAAAAGAATTAGTAGCTAATGGAACAAAAGAAGTAACTTTACTTGGTCAAAATGTTGACTCTTATGGAAAAACTTTAGAAAATCCAATTAGATTTGATGAACTTTTAAGAATGGTAAATGAAATCGAAGGAATAGAAAGAATAAGATTTATGACATCTCACCCTAAAGATATATCAGATGAAGTTATATATGCTATTAGAGATTGTGATAAAGTATGTGAATTCTTACACTTACCAGTTCAATGTGGAAGTTCTAAGTTGCTTAAGATAATGAACAGACACTATACTAAAGAATACTATTTAGATATAATAGAAAAAGCTAAAAAGGAAGTTCCAGATATAGCATTTTCTACAGATCTAATGATAGGATTCCCTGGTGAAACAGAAGAAGATGTAGAGGATACTATAGACGTTGTAAGAAAAGTTAGATATGATTCGGCATTTACATTTATATACTCTAAGAGACAGGGTACTCCTGCAGCTAAAATGGAAAATCAAATTCCAGAAGAAATAAAACATGAAAGATTTAATAAAGTTTTAGCAGAAGTAAATGACATATGTGCAGAAATAAACAAATCATATGAAGGAAAAGTAGTTGAAGTTTTAGTTGAGGGAAGAAGTAAAACCGACGAAAATAAATTTACAGGAAGAACTAGACAAAATAAATTAGTTAATTTTGAATCTGATGTACAAGATATTGTAGGAACACTTGTGAATGTTAAGATATTAGATTCAAGAACATTCTCATTAAACGGAGTAATAGAAAATAGGAAATATTTTCAAAAACAACCACAAAGGTTGTTTTTTTTTGTATAATATAGATGTAATATATAATATTAAATTATTGATTTTAAATATGTAGCCTATAAGTTTGATTATAAAGTTAGACTTATAAGGGGAAACTTGAACTTCAAGTTGGCTAATATTTAAAATTAAAATATAAACTATTTGGCAGAATGGAGATAGAGATATGGGAAACAAGATTGTAAAAAAGAAACAGCTAACAGATAGTATTTATTTAATGGACATAGAAGCTCCAAGAGTAGCTAAAGCTTCTAATCCAGGCCAATTTATCATTATAAAAAATGATGAAAAAGGTGAAAGAATACCTCTTACAATAGCTGATTATAATAATGAAGAGGGCACTGTAAGCATAGTGTTCCAAACAGTTGGAGCTAGCACTAAACAACTTGAAACTTTTGAAGAAGGCGATTACGTAGCTGACTTTGTTGGACCACTAGGAATGCCTAGTGAGTTTGTCGAAGAAGATATAAATGAATTAAAAAATAAAAAAATAATATTTGTAGCTGGTGGAGTTGGAGCAGCGCCTGTATATCCTCAAGTTAAATGGCTTAAGGAAAACGGTATAGATGCAGATGTTATAATTGGTTCTAGAACAAAAAATCTTTTAATATTTGAAGAAGAGATGAGAGAAGTTGCTGGAAACCTTTATGTATGTACAGATGATGGTACATATGGATTTAACGGTAGAGTTACTGACTGTTTAAAAGACTTAGTTGAAAATCAAGGTAAAAAATATGACCAAGCAGTAGTTATAGGACCTATGATAATGATGAAGTTTATGTGTATGTTAACTAAAGAGCTAAATATACCTACAACTGTAAGCTTAAACCCTATAATGGTAGATGGAACAGGTATGTGTGGAGCATGTAGAGTTAATGTTGGTGGAGAAATTAAATTTGCATGTGTAGATGGTCCTGAATTTGATGGACATTTAGTTAACTTTGATGAGTCTATGAGAAGACAAGCTATGTACAAAACAGAAGAAGGCAGAGCTACGTTAAAAATAGAAGAAGGGGATACGCATCATCATGGCGGATGCGGATGTGGAGGTAATTAATCATGAGTAAAGTTAAAATACCTGTTAGACAACAAGAAGCTGAAGTTAGAGTTACAAACTTTGAAGAAGTTTGTTTAGGATATAATAAAGAAGAAGCAATGAAAGAAGCAAGTAGATGCTTAGAATGTAAAAAACCTAAGTGTGTATCAGGATGTCCCGTTGAAGTAAATATACCAGGATTTATAGGGAAATTAAAAGAAGGAGATATTGAAGGAGCTGCCAAAGTTATAGCAAAGGATAGCTCACTTCCAGCAGTTTGTGGAAGAGTTTGTCCTCAAGAAAATCAATGTGAAGGATTATGTGTGTTAGGAATAAAATCAGATGCTGTTTCAATAGGTAAATTAGAAAAATTTGTTGCTGATTACTCTAGAGAACAAAATTTTGATTTAGCAAAAACAGAAGAGGCTAACAATAGAAAGGTAGCTGTTATAGGTAGTGGACCTGCAGGACTTGCTTGTGCTGGTGATTTAGCAAAAATGGGATATGATGTAACGATATTTGAAGCTATGCATGAACCAGGAGGGGTTCTAACTTACGGAATACCAGAATTTAGATTACCTAAAGATGGGGTTGTTAAACCTGAGATACAAAACATTAAAAGTTTAGGAGTTAAAATAGAAACTAATGTTATAATAGGTAGAACTATAACAATAGATGAGTTACTAAATGAAGAAGGATTTGAAGCTGTATTTGTAGGATCAGGAGCAGGACTTCCTAAGTTCATGGGAATACCAGGGGAAAATGCTAATGGTGTTTGTTCTGCAAATGAATTTTTAACAAGAGTTAACTTAATGAAGGCATACAAAGAAGACTATATGACACCTGTAAGAAGTGGTAAAAATGTTGCTGTTATAGGTGGAGGAAATGTTGCTATGGATGCTGCGAGAACTGCAGCTAGATTAGGATCTAAAACTCATATAGTTTACAGAAGAAGTGAAGCAGAACTTCCTGCTAGATTAGAAGAAGTACACCATGCTAAAGAAGAAGGTGTAATATTTGATACTTTAACAAACCCAACTGAGATATTAGTTGATGAAAAAGGTGAAGTTAAAGGTATGGTATGTGTAAAAATGGAACTAGGAGAGCCTGATGCATCAGGAAGAAGAAGACCTGAAGTTATAGAAAATTCAGATTTTATAATGGAAGTAGATACAGTTATAATGGCACTTGGAACATCTCCAAACCCACTTATAACATCAACTACAAAAGGATTAGATATAAATAAATGGGAATGTATAGTAGCTGATGATAACGGAGTAACTTCTAGAGAAGGTGTTTTTGCTGGAGGAGATGCAGTTACAGGAGCTGCAACAGTTATATCTGCTATGGGAGCTGGAAGAAAAGCAGCAAAAGCTATAAATGAATATTTAAAGAATAAAGAAGCTAATGCTTGTAATTTATAATAATAAAGGACTTCATATAATATGGAGTCCTTTTTAGTTAAAATTTATTTAATTAAATTAAGAAAGTTTTCAAGTATTTTACCTGTTATGCCCCAAATAACATAATCATTATATTTATAGAATAAAGAGTCATAATTTCCTGATTTGAACTTATAATTTTCCTTGTTAGGTATTAAGTCATAGGGAAAATTTTTATTAGGAACTACTCTAACTTCATTTTTATATCGTAAAGGCTCATTTTCTAATAAATGAGATAAAGGAACTAAAAAAATATGGTCTACTTCATCTATGTTTGGATTTAGACTTTCTAAGTCGTGTATGAATCCAACAAAAGTATGTATTATTATATCTGCAGGACTTAAAAATAAATCAAGTTCGCTTACTATTTCTATATTACTATCAATGGTACCTAGTTCTTCGCAAGTTTCTCTTATACAAGCAGTAATTGGAGTTTCATTTTTTTCAATCATACCTCCAGGAAAAGATATTTCATTTGGTTGAGACCTTAATGTCTTTGACCTAACTTCAAATAGTATAAAGTCTTCATTATTTTTTCTTACTATAGGAATTAAAACAGAAGCTTTTTTCATATTTTGATGACCATTTATATATGGTTTATAATCTTTTAATAATTCTTTTAAATTACTATTCATTGCAAAAACCTCAACTCTCAGTTTTGATATATTAATATTATACTAGTCTAAGATCAATAATACACATAAAATATATTAAAAAAATATAAATTTTACAAAAAATATATTTGGAATAAATACATAATTTAAAATGAACAATAATTAAAATAATATGACTAACTAAGAATTTTATGTATAATAATACTTAGGACAATATATAGTAAGGAGAAATAAGATGACAGAAGTAGTAACGCAAAATTAATAGAAAAATAATAGTAGAAAAAGACTTAAAAGTATGCTTAAAAGATGAAGATAACTATATAGAGATACCTAAAGATATTTTACATAATAACGAAATGGATATTTGCGATATAAATGATTTTATAAGGATATCACAAAACATAGAAAAACTTAAAAATAATATTATTAAATTGTTATTTGAAAAAGAAAGTTGTGTAAGTATTCATTCGATAGGAACTTTATTATTAAATATAAAATCAGAAGAAAAGATAGAAGATTTTCAAAAATATATTGATATAGATATAAATATTTTAGAAGAAAAATTTAAATTATTGGCAGCGTATTTTGATATAAGTATAGATGATATTTATGAATTAAAAGAAGCTGCAAAATTAGATTATATAAACAATTCTCAAAATGAAAATGAAGTTTTAGACAAATCATATATAGATAATATATTATACAAAGTTAAAAACTTTAGAATGTACAGTCTTATAAAAAGGTCAAGATATGGATCTATATCTAAAGAATATAATACACTAGATTTAAATGAAATCACAGATTTAAATGACGAAGAAATAGGAGGAGAATATAGTCCTATTTTAGTTATATACAAACCAGCTAAATATATAAGAGGAGAGTATATACTAGATGATTTAAATTATGTATACATAAAAGACAACCATTAAATGCACTTATAAACCAAGAAAAATTAAATGAAAAAGGTAGAGATGGAATGGGTGCAATAACATACATAAAACTTAATCATGATTTGACAAATGAGAACTTGCAGGAAATATTAGCTGAATTATATGTAGATGGTCAAAAAATAATATGTCATTTGAAAACATAAGACTTGCAGATATAAATTGTAATAAATTATGGCTAACAGCGGACAGGTTAAAAAAAGAGTTTAAAGAACTAAGATACTACAACAAAAACTTAACGCAAAAATAAAAGATATATATGATTCTACAGGAGCTTACTATACACAAATAAGTGGTAAGTACATATTTAACACTAGAGAGTTTTTAAACTGTTACAAAGCTTATAAAAATAAAGATATAGCATTAAATAAAAAATAAGTAGCTAATGCTACTTATTTTTATACCACTTTATAGCCTGTTTTTTTACGTTCTTCCATAGTAGCATTCCATTTTGATAAAGTTTCTTCTTTAGATAATCCTAAAAGTTTAGTTGGTTCATCGTATGTAACTCCAAATGTTTCTACAGTCATATTTTCAATATATATTTTTTCAACAGCTCTATGTAAGAAAACCTCTAGCTCAGCTTCAACTCTACTTATTCTATCAACCTCATCCATTCCATCTATAATTCGTCCAAAGGGAGCAAAATTTTCATCAAGTTGAGGAGTGTCTTGAGTAACTATAAAAAAATGGCAACTTTCTGTATTATGCTCAAATCTACCGTAACCAATAGTTCCTCTAGTGAATTTTAAGTTATTATCTACTCCGTTAGCTAAACACTCACTTTTTATACTATATCCTAAAACTCCTGTACCATTATTTTCTGGGCAACCACCTTGAATTAACTTATCATTTTCTACTCTCCAAAATGCTGTATTATTATAAAACCCCTTATGTATAAGACTTATAAAGTTTTTTACAGATTCAGGAGCTTCATTTGGAAAAGTTTTATTTTTATAGATTTTCCATCTTTTATTTTCATAGTAACAATTGGATTTTTCATATAAATTACCACCTTAAAATTAATATTATATAAATTATATCATACAGAAAGAAAAAGGTTTTCTTTTTTAGTAATAATATCATTGAAATCTTAATATTAAAGATAATAAGGACTACTTAATATTAAGGAGGAGAATTATGGATTTAAAAGATAGCAAAACTGTAAAAAATTTAATGATAGCATTTGCTGGAGAGTCTCAGGCTACAGCTAAATATAATTACTATGCAAATCAAGCAAAAAAAGAAGGATATAACAAGATAGCTCAATACTTCGAAGAAACAGCAAACAATGAGATGGCACATGCGAAAATTTGGTTTAAATTAATTAATAATGGAATACATTCTACGAAAAATAATTTAATTGACTCAGCTGAAGGAGAAAATTATGAATGGACAGATATGTATTATAGATTTGCAAAAGAGGCACAGGAAGAAGGATTTGATGATATAGCATATCTTTTTAAGTCTGTTGGTAAAATTGAAAAACAGCATGAGGAAAGATATTTAGAGCTTATAAAAAACTTAGATGATAATAGTGTATTTAAGAAGGAAGAAGAGGTTACATGGAGATGTATGAACTGTGGACATATTCATAATGGGAAAAAAGCATTAGAAATATGTCCTGTATGTTCACATCCAAAATCTTTCTTTGAAATTAAATGTGATTGTATATAAAACTAAAACTATAATTTGGAGGATTTAATGATTTTAATAAAAAATGGAAAAATTATAACTATGACGGGCGAAAACTATGAAAATGGATGTGTACTTATAGATGATGGAAAGATAATAAATGTTGATAAATATATAAATGAATTAGATACTATGGAAGTTATAGATGCTAAAGGCGGATGGGTGATGCCAGGAATTATTGAATCTCATTGTCACATAGGATTAAGTGAAGAAGGTATAAGATTTGAAGGTGACGATATAAATGAATCAACAACACCGATTACAGCGCACTTAAGAGCAATAGATGCAATAAATCCTTTAGATGAGGCATTTAAGGATGCTATAGAAGGAGGAATAACCTCTGTTATGACGGGCCAAGGAAGTGCTAATGTATGTGGAGGTAAATTTACTTTTATAAAAACGAGTGGAACATCTATAGACGATATGATTGTAAAAGAGGACGCAGCTATGAAAGTTGCATTTGGGGAAAACCCTAAAAGAGTGTATTCATCCAAAAGTATATCTCCATCCACGAGAATGGCTACGGCTGCAATTTTAAGAGAAGCTTTAACTAATGCTTTGAATTATAAAAACAAGAAAGAAATAGCTAAACAAAAAGGTGAACATTTTGATATTGATTTAAAACAAGAATGTTTCATGGATGTTTTAAACAAGAAAATACCATTAAAAGCTCATGCTCACAGAGCAGATGATATACTTACAGCCATTAGGATTGCCAAAGAGTTTGATTTAGATATGACATTAGATCATTGCACAGAAGGACATCTTATTGCACAATACATAAAAAATTCCGGTTTTAGTGCGATTGTTGGGCCTAGCTTAACTAATAGAAGTAAAGTAGAACTTAAAAATAGAACATTTGAAACAGCTGGAAAATTAAACAAAAATGGAGTTCAAGTTGCGATAACAACAGACCATCCAGTAATACCTATTCAGTACTTGCCAATATGTGCAGGATTTGCAGCTAAGAAAGGATTAGGAGTAGATGAAGCTCTTAAAGCCATAACCATAAATGCAGCAAAAATTTGTGGAGTTGATGATCGATTGGGAAGTATTGAAGCTGGAAAAGATGCAGATATAGCTATATTTACAGGGAACCCTATGGAAGTATTTACCGAAACTTTATATACAATAATAGATGGAAATATGGTTTACGCTAAAAATTAATTTAAATAAAAAAAGAAAGTGAAGGGTAAAATGTACAAAACCCTTCACTTTCTTTTTTATTTAAATTTAAAGATGGATTATATTGAAAGAAAATGGGGATTAAAATTGTGTAACTAATAGCTCCTTTGTTAATAAAATATATTAAAGTGGGGGGGATATACATGATATTAAAAAAATATGTATCGACAATTACACTAATTACATTAATGAGTACGTCAATCTTAGTAGGATGCAGCAGTCAAGAAAAGGATAAAGTTATAAATTCTAGTGAATTATTAAAAAATAAAGAAGCAAGACTTGCGATATCTATGGCGGTTGATAAAAGTGAAATAACTAGTGTGATTTTGAACAATGGATCAAACCCAGTAAATTATTATACACCAGAGGGATTAGCGATAAATGATGAAGGTAAAGATTATAGAGAAATTGCTGGAAATATGGGAAGTGGGTATGATTTGAAAGAAGCAAAAGAACATTGGGAAAAAGCAAAGAATGAATTGAATTTTGATAAAGTTACAATAGAAGTTTTAACATCAGACGTTGAAAGTAGTAAGAGAGTAGGAGAATTTTTCAAAGTCAATTACAAAAAAATCTAGATGGAATGACAGTAGAGATAAAACAAGTCCCATTTAAGCAAAAGCAACAATTAGAAGCACAAGGAGATTATGATTTAGTTTATAGCTCTTGGGTTGCTGATTATCCAGATCCATTAACATTTTTAGAGACGTTTACTACTACTGGAAAATTTGGAGTAAATAGTGGATATGATAGTAAAGACTATAATTCTTTGATAGAAGAAGGAAAAACTTCAACAAATATTAATGATAGTTGGAAAAAATACGCTAAAGCAGAAGAACTTTTATTGAGTGATGCATTTATAATGCCTCTTTTCCAAAGTAGTAGTGCTTATATACAAAAATCTTATGTAGATGGAATAACTATAATTCCATACGGAGCAAAATACGCTTACAAATGGGCAAGTTCAGAAGGACGAAATGAATTAAATTTAACAAGTACTTCAGATATACCTTCTTTAGATATGAGTAGATCTACAGATTCATTATCATTTAGTGCTGCAAATAATGTTATGGAAGGTCTTGTAAGGGTAGACAATGATGGTAAGGTAGTTGAAGGTATTGCTAAGAGTTGGGAAGCATCAGAAGATAAGAAAACTTGGACTTTTAATTTAAGAGAAGATTCTAAATGGAGCAATGGAGATAAAGTAACAGCTAATGATTTTGAATATGCTTTTAAAAGAACGTTAAATCCAGAAACTGCATCTCAATATGGATTTATAATGTATGATATTATTGGAGCTCAAGATTACAATATAGGAAAAACTAAAGAATCTGAAGATGTAGGTGTTAAAGCATTGGATGATTATACATTAGAAATAAAACTTAATAGACCTGTTAGTTATTTTGACAGATTGATGGCATTTCCAGTATTTTTCCCACAAAATGAAAAGTTTATAGAAAATCAAGGTGATAAATATGGAACAACTAAAGAATCTACATTATATAATGGACCATTTACTTTAACTAAATGGAAATTAGATGATGTTTATATAATGACTAAAAATCAAAATTACTGGGATAAAAATAGTGTAAAATTAGAGTCTGTAAATACAAAAATTGTAAAAGAAGGATCTGCTGATGTGAATTTATATGAAAATGGAGATATTGACTTCGTAGGTATAACAAATGAATTTATTGATAAATACAAAGATACTGATGAGTTTAGCACTAGTAAGAATGCAACAACATTTTTTATGCTTATAAATGGAAACAAAGAATAAAAACAAACAAACCTATTCATTTGAATAGGTTTGTTTGTTTTATAAAAATAATATATAAGAGGTAAAAATTATCTCCCCTAGAAATAAAAATACTAGGGGAAATAGTATTTTTATTTAACTAGCAACTGCTGTTTTCTCTATGCTTTTTACAATAATCGCAGTTACATCCACAGTGGCAATCACAATTTTCTTTTTCTAAACAACCATTATTTTTTTCTACACAATTATTATTTGGATCTATCTTATCTACATCTTTGCAAACATACTTTTCATCGTGAGTATCCTTTGTATCATAATGATATACATTATATTCATAGTAATGATCAGTTATATGATTGCAATCAGTTATATAGTAGTGGTTACATTTTTCATAGTAATTATCATAGAAGTTTTCATTTACAACAAAATAATCTTTTCCATCTAAGCATGTATAAGTTTTATAATGGTTTGTAGAACTTACAGGTTTTTTACCACTGCAAGGAGTGATATTTGAATTATTGTTGTTACCGCATGAAGAGTTGTTGCAATTATAGTAATATTTTTTACATTTATTAGGTTTTTTAAATCCGCATTTTTTATTTGATTTACACCATAAACCCATAAATATTACCTCTCTTATAATTATTTTATATAGTAAATTTAAAGATAAAATAAAGTTGAAATTTATTTAATACCTATATTAAAATTTACTATAATAGATTATATGACAAATATTTATAAATGGTGATATATTATATGTTAATTTAAAAATTGAAAAGATATGAATATAGATATAAGTATAAACACCCAAATATGATATAATATGTAGAATGTAAAGGAGGCAAAGAGTATGAATATAGATAGAAGTAAATTAACTCCTATGATGAGACAGTACTTTGAAGTTAAAAATAGATATAATGATTGCATAATGTTTTTTAGGCTTGGAGATTTTTATGAAATGTTTTTTGAAGATGCAATAGTAGCTTCTAAAACTTTAGAAATAGCACTTACAGGAAGAGAATGTGGTATGGATGAAAGAGCACCTATGTGTGGGATACCATTTCACTCTTCACAAAACTATATATCGAAATTAGTTGAAAACGGATATAAAGTAGCAATATGTGAACAAGTTGAAGATGTAAATGCTTCAAAAGGAATAGTAAAGAGAGATGTAGTAAGAGTAATAACTCCAGGTACAGTACTTGAAGGAGCTTTATTAGAGAATAAGAAAAATAATTATCTATTGGCCATGTACACAGATGGTGAGAAAATAGGTATTTCATATACAGATATAAGTACAGGAGAAGTTAATGCAACATATTTAAGTGAAGAAAAATTAGTAGAAGAAATAGCTAAAATTCATCCTACTGAGATAATCGCAAATGATTTAAACAGCGTTAAAAAAATAAGAAATATAGCTACTTTAAGCAATATATATATAAATGAAAATTTTGATGAAAGTTATTTAGATGAAAACATATTAAATAAATATTTTTCAACTGAGTATTTAAAAAATTTAAAATTAGATGAATTTGGTCTTATATCATCTAGTTTATGCATTATATTAAATTATATTTATAATACTCAAAAACAAATAACTTCTAATATAAATAATATAAATATATATAACTCACAAGAGTATATGGTTTTAGATATGTTTACAAGAAGTAACTTAGAATTAACATCTACTATAAGAGGAAATGCAAAGAAGGGATCACTTCTTCATGTTTTAGATAAAACATCTACTGCTATGGGTGGAAGAATGCTTAGAAAATATGTAGAAGAACCACTAGTAAATAAACTACGAATTGAAAAAAGACTTAATGTTATCGAAGAGCTAAAAGATGACTTTATGTTAAGGGAAGACCTAATTGAAACTCTGAAAAATGTATATGATATAGAAAGAATTTGTGGGAAAATTGCATTTGAAAAAGTTACACCTAAAGAAATGATACATTTAAAAAATTCTATAGAAAAATTACCAGAACTTAAAAAAATTATAAATTTATCAGAGGCAAACATTCTTAAAAGATATATTTCAGATATGGACGACCTAAATGATATATATGACTTGATAGATAGTGCAATACTTGAAGACCCATCAATAACGATAAAGGATGGAAATATAATTAAATCAGAATTTAACGATGAACTGAATTCTTTGAGAGATATATCTAAAATGGTGCCTTTATGATAAAGGAAATAGAAAATAGAGAAAAAGAAAAACGGGAGTTAAATCTTTAAAAGTAGGATTTAATAAAGTATTTGGATATTATATAGAAATAACAAAAGCAAATTTAGCTAATGCAAATATAGATGAAACATATATCAGAAAGCAAACATTAAGTAATGCGGAAAGATATATAACTAGTGAATTAAAAGAAATAGAAGATAAAATTTTAAATGCAGAAGATAAAATTAAAAATTTAGAGTATGAGATTTTTGTAAATATAAGAAATAACATATATAAAAATATAGATAGAATTCAATCAGTTGCAAAGATAATAGCTAATATAGATGTATTTGTATCATTAGCAACTGTTGCTTATATAAACAATTATGTAAAACCTATAATTAATGAAAGTAATAAATTAGATATAAAAAATGGACGTCACCCTGTTGTTGAAAGTATAGTTGGAGAAGAAAATTTTGTACCTAATGACACGTATTTAAATCAAGGTGAAAATATTATAAACATAATTACAGGTCCAAATATGGCTGGTAAATCTACTTATATGAGACAAACTGCAGTAATAGCATTGATGGCTCACATAGGATCATTTGTTCCAGCAGAATATGCTAATATACCTATTTTAGATAGAATATTTACGAGAGTAGGAGCTAGTGATGATTTAGCTCAAGGGCAGTCTACTTTTATGGTTGAAATGACTGAAGTTTCTCAAATACTTAAAAATGCAACAGATAAAAGTTTAGTTATATTAGATGAAATAGGACGAGGCACTAGTACTTATGATGGAATTAGTTTAGCTTGGTCTATAGTTGAATATATTCAGGCAAATATAAAATGTAAGACTTTATTTGCTACACACTATCATGAGTTAGTTGAATTAGAAGATGAGTTTTATGATGTTAAAAACTATTCTGTAGCAGTTCAAGAAAACAATGATGGAATTGTATTTTTAAGAAAAATAATAGAAGGTGGAGCTGATAAGAGTTATGGTATATATGTAGCAGAGCTTGCAAAGCTTCCACAAAAAGTTATTGCTAGATCAAAGGAAATATTAAAAGATTTAGAGAAAAATCATATCCAACAAGATTTAAGCACTGCTATCAATATTAAAGAAAAATTAGAAATTAATGAAAATCATATAGATATAAAAGCATATGAAACTTTGCAAAATGAATATGAAAGTTTCAAAGAAATATAAATATTAAAGAAAATGACTATAATTTAAATATAGGAAAGTTAAAAAGCGAAATAAATAAGCTTAGAAAAGAGAATAAAGAACTTAAAGAAAATACTGTAGAAGATGAGGTTGCAGTTACTCAAATATCTTTTGGTTCTGTTTATGATGAAAGCTTAGTGGAAGAAATTAAAAAATTAGATATTTTAAATATGACTCCACTAGATGCTATGAATACCTTATATAGCTTGCAAACTAAGGCTAAAAAAGGTAAATAAATCAACCTATGCTAAAGACTTATAAAGAAAAGCAAATTTTTTATCTATGAAATGAGGTGAATATATGGCTCGAATTAATATATTAGACGAAGTAACAATAAATCAACTACAAGCTGGTGAAGTTGTAGAAAGACCATCTTCTGTAGTTAAGGAACTTGTTGAAAACTCAATAGATGCTCAAAGTTCTAAAATTATAGTAGAAATAGAAGATGGTGGTAAAAAATTAATTAGAATAACTGATAATGGAAATGGAATTGAATCTAGCGAAGTTGAAAAAAGTTTTTTAAGACATGCAACTAGTAAGATAAGTCAAATAGATGATTTATATGATCTATACTCTCTAGGATTTAGAGGAGAAGCTTTAGCATCTATTGCATCAGTTGCTAAAATTGAAATGATTACAAAGCATAAAGATGAGCCAGTAGGAACTAAAATTACAGTAGAAGGCGGAAAAATTATATCAAAAGAACCAATAGGAACTAATAATGGGACGACGATTATAGCTAGGGATTTATTTTTTAACACTCCTGTTAGACAAAAGTTTTTAAAATCAACGCATGCAGAAACTATAAATATTAGTGATTTAATAAATAAGCTAGTTATAGGTAATCCTAAGGTCAGTATTAAATATATAAACAATAAAAAAACTATGTTAAATTCCCCTGGTGATGGTAAGCTTATAAATACTATAAGAAGTATTTATGGAAAAGATATAACTGAAAATTTAATAGAGTTAAATCATGAAAGTCAGTTTTTTAAGGTAAGTGGATATATCGGAAACAATAATGTTTATAGAGCTAATAAAAACCTTCAACATATATATATAAATAAACGTTATGTTAAAAGTAAAATTATATTAGATGCTATAAGTGAAGGTTATAAATCTTTAATACCTATAAATAAACATGCAGTTTGTTTTTTAAATATAGAAATAAACCCATCTAAAATAGATGTAAATATACATCCTACAAAATTAGAGTTGAAGTTTGAAAATGAACAACAAATATATGTAGAACTTAAAGAGTATATAAGGAAGTCGTTAATTAGATCTAACTTGATAGGAAAATATGAAACTTATGATAATGTTGAAAAGCGAGATTTAAAAAAAGTTAATAATTTGGATAACAGCTTGGCTCATAATAAAAAACAAATTAGCTCAGAAAATATAAATCAAGGTATATTAAATAACCTAGAAAAAGAATATAAAAGTCAGACATATACATTTGAAGAGTTAGACGAAAGAAAAGAATTGGAAAAGAACATTAATAATAAAAATTTAAATAATAAAATAAGCAAAAGTAATAAAGATGAAATTATATTAATAGACAATGCAATAGATTTAAATAAAGTTTATAGTTTTAATGATTTAGTAGAATTAGAAAAAAGAAGAGAATAAAAGTTCAAAAAGTAATGAAGCTGATACTTTAAAGAACAAACCTATAATTAGTGAAAGCTTAATAAAAGAATCTGAAAGTGTATATACAGAAAAAATGAACAAGTAGAGTTTAACAATAGTGATAAAAATAAATTTTCATTAAATGAATATATAGTTATAGGTACTATATTTAAAACATATATAATACTTCAAAAAGGAAGTCATATGTACTTGATAGACCAACATGCAGCGCATGAAAGAGTATTATTCGAAAAATATATGGATAAATTTTACAATATGGATATTAACATGCAAATGTTGTTAGATCCAATTGTTTTAGAATTAGCAACGACAGATATGTTACAAGTTGAAAATAATATAGATTTATTTATGAAATTTGGTTTTGAAATAGAGATATTTGGCAAAAATCATATAATGATAAGATGTGTACCTACTATATTTGGAACACCGGAATCTGAAAAATTTGTGTTAGATATAATTGATAACATAGATGAAATAAAAAATAATTATGAGTTAAAAGGTGAAAAATTCGCATCGATGGCTTGTAAAGCAGCTATAAAAGCTAATGATAGTATATATGATGAAGAAATAAATAGCTTGTTAAATCAAATTGAAATGTGTAAAAATCCTTTTACATGCCCTCATGGAAGACCGATATTTGTAGAAATATCGAAAACTGAGATTGAAAAAATGTTTAAACGAATTATGTAAGAAAGAAGGGGAGCAGATGAAAAAGATACCTCTAGTCATACTGACAGGGCCAACTGCAGTTGGAAAAACAAACTTATCAATACAATTAGCTAAAAAAATGAATATGGAAATAATATCAGCAGATTCTATGCAAATATATAAATATATGGATGTGGGAAGTGCAAAAGTTACAGAAGATGAGATGAATGGAATAAAACATTATTTAATAGACGAGGTTACTCCGGACTATAGTTTTTCTGTATCTGAATTTCAAGAAAGAGCTAATGATTATATAAATCAAATTGTAAAAAAGGGAAAATCACCGCTTGTAACTGGTGGAACAGGCCTTTATTTAAATTCTCTTATATATAATATGGATTTTGCAAAATCAGATGCAGACAACGAGTTAAGAGAAATGTTAAGAGTAGAGCTTGAAGAAAATGGAATCGACTACATGTATGAAAAGTTAAAGTCTCTTGATGAAGAAGCTGCAAATAGAATTCATAAAAATAACACAAAAAGGGTTATAAGAGCTATTGAAGTTTGTATGAGTGGCAAAAAATGAGTGACTTTAGCAATGATTTAAAATTAAATGAAAAGTATGAACCAATAATAATAGTTTTAAATAGAGATAGAGAACATCTATATAGAAGGATTAACAAGAGAGTTGACATAATGATAAGTCAAGGTCTTGAAGATGAAGTTAAAAACCTTTTAAATATGGGGTACTCAAGTGATCTAGTATCTATGCAAGGAATAGGATACAAAGAAGTAATTAAATATCTAAATAATGAATACACTTATGAAGAAGCCATAGAAATAATAAAAAGGGATTCAAGAAGGTATGCTAAAAGACAACTAACATGGTTTAGGAGATATGAAAATGCTAAGTGGTTTGATTTAGATAACTACAATGATGAAAAAATACTTTTAGACGATGTAATTAGTTATATTGAAAAAAAGGTAAATGTTGTGTAATATAGAATATAATATATATAATAAATTTGATAAATCATTTTGGAGGGTATTAATCTAATGAAAAATACAGTATTAAACTTACAGGACTTATTCTTAAATAATGCAAGAAAAGAAAGAATACCTGTAACAATATTTTTAATGAATGGAGTTCAAGTTAAGGGGTACGTTAAGGGATTTGATAGCTACATAGTATTATTAGAAGGAGAAAATAAGCAGCAAAATCTTATATATAAGCATGCAGTATCTACTATAATACCAGGAAAACAAATAAACTTTAACAATAATAATAACCAAGGATACAATAAAAACTATCAAGAAAACAAATAATTGAATATAAAAATAAAAAAATCTTAAGATGAAAATCTTAAGATTTTTTATTTTGGGGATTAGTTATGTGATAAAGTCACAGAATAATATATAACTTTTAAATATAATGAAATTATAAATTATATAGTTATAAAAATTAAAGTTATTACTTTAACAAAATATAATATGAAAATTGGTGAATATAAAATAAAAAGGAGATTTTGAAAATGTCTAAAAAAGTTATAATAGTTGGTGGAGTTGCAGGTGGAGCATCTACAGCCGCAAGACTTAGAAGATTAGAGGAAAACGTTGAGATAATTATGTTTGAAAAAGGTGAATATATATCTTTTGCAAACTGTGGACTTCCATATTATATAGGAGAGGTTATAACTGAAAGAGAGAAACTTATAGTTCAAACTGTTGAAGCTATGAGTGATAAATTTAATATGGATATAAGAAATTTAAGCGAAGTAATTAAAATAGATAAGGAAAATAAAAAAGTAACTATAAAAAATCATAAAACAGGAGAAGTATATGATGAAAGTTATGATGTATTGGTTTTATCTCCAGGTGCAAGTCCTATAAAGCCTCCTATACCTGGAATAAAGGATTGTAATAATTTATTTACATTAAGAAATATACCTGATACAGACAAAATAAAGGCTTATGTAGATAAAGATACTACTAAAAAAGCTGTTGTAATAGGTGGAGGATTTATCGGTATAGAAATGGCTGAAAACTTGGTTGAAAGAGGTATAGATGTAACTCTAGTTGAAGCTAGTTCTCAAGTTATGGCTCCCCTTGATGTAGAAATGGTAAGCACTATACACGAACACTTAATAGATAATGGTATAAATTTAATTTTAGATGACGGAGTAAAAGAATTTAAAAACAACGGTAAGACAGTAGCGTTAAATAGTGGTAGAGAAATAGAGACAGATTTGATAATTTTATCTATAGGAGTTAGACCTGAAACATCAATAGCTAAAGATGCAGGATTAAAACTAAATGAAAGAGGAGCTATAGTTGTTGATGAATATATGAAAACTTCAGATGATAATATATATGCATTAGGTGACGCTGTAGAAATTATAGATTTTGTAAACAAAAAACCTACAATGATACCATTAGCATGGCCAGCTAACAGACAGGGAAGATTAGCTGCTGATAATATATGTGGGAAGAATATTAAGTATAAAGGAACATTAGGATCGTCTGTAGCAAAGATATTTGATTACACAGTAGCTACAACTGGAAATAATGAAAAAATATTAAAGAGACTGGGAATAGACTATGAAGTTGTGCATATTCACCCAAACTCAAGTGCTGGATATTACCCAGGCGCATTTCCTATAGCTTATAAAATGATATTTGACAAAAAAACAGGTAAAATATATGGAGCACAAGGTGTGGGTATCGAAGGTGTAGAAAAACGTATAGACGTATTAGCTACTGCAATAAAGGCTAATTTAACTGTATTTGACTTACAGGATGTGGAGACATGTTATGCACCTCCATATAATTCAGCTAAAGATCCTGTTAATATGCTAGGATACTATGCATCTAATATAATAGAAGGTGATGTAGAGACTATACAGTATCATGAAGTTGACGAAGTTTTAGATAGAGGAGATATAGTTTTAGATGTAAGGGATGAATTCGAATTAGCAACAGGTATGATTGAAGGGTCTGTTAATATACCTCTTGGGGCATTAAGAAAAAGAATAGATGAGTTATCAAAGGATAAAAATATTTATGTTACTTGCCAAGTTGGATTAAGAGGTTATATTGCTTGTAGAATATTAACGCAAAGAGGATATAAATGTTTTAATATAGATGGTGGAATAAAAACTTATACAGCTGTTAAAAGAGCTAAAAAATCTATTGAAAATCAAAGTCAGAATGTAAATTCAACTTTAAAAACAAAAATTAAAAATGAAGAGGGTTCAGAAATGAATGAAAATATAAAAGCAAATATTGTATTAGATGCTTGTGGACTTCAATGCCCAGGGCCAATAAGAAGAGTTTTTGAAGAAGTTTCAAAGATGGAAAGTGGAGATATAATAGAAGTAAAAGCAAGTGATGTTGCTTTTAGCAAAGATATAAAAGCATGGTGTGAAACAACAGGAAATTCATTATTAAAAGCTGAATTTAATAAAGATAAAAAAGCTTATGTGGCTTATATACAAAAAGGAGAAAATCCTGTTAATGCAAAAGCTTCATGTTCTTTAACTAATCAAGTTGGAAAAGATGGGGCAACAATGGTAGTATTTAGTGGAGATTTAGATAAGGCTATAGCATCATTTATAATAGCTACAGGTGCAGCATCAATGGGTAAAGAAGTTACTATGTTTTTCACATTCTGGGGACTTAATGTATTAAAGAGAAAAGAAAAAGTAAAAGTTCAAAAAGATACTATGGAAAAAATGTTTGATATGATGTTACCAAGCAACACAAATAAACTTCCTTTATCAAAGATGAATATGGGCGGAATGGGGCCAAAAATGATAAATGAAATAATGAAAAAGCATAATGTTGATGATATCGACACATTAATAAATAATGCTATAAATATGGGTGTTAAACTGGTTGCTTGTTCTATGAGTATGGATTTAATGGGGATTAAGAAAGAGGAACTTATAGATGGCGTAGATTTAGGTGGAGTTGCAGCATACTTAGGAGCAGCTGAAGATTCTGGATTAAACTTATTTATATAATTTAATAATAATAAAAAGGGAGTAATTAAAATTACTCCCTTTAATTTTGTTATTTAATATTTTAAATTTACAAACTATGTATTTAAGTTATATTAAGCAGTGTAAATTTATATAATTTATTAGATTATATAAAAAGAGAGATGTGGTTAAATGAATTATTTAAGTTACTTAAATATTAAGAATTTCAGAGGCGTAAAAGACTTAGAATTAGAAGATTTGCTTACAATAAATATAATTGTTGGGGATAACAACAGTGGTAAAACTTCTATTTTAGAAGCTATATCACTGTTAGAGAATCCAGATAGTGTAAGGAATATGTTAGTCAATGCAGCTAAAAGAGATAGTAATAATATATCAAAATTTGAACTCTTTTTAGAAATGTTTCCTAAAGGACAAAATGAAAATAGAAGTATTCACATTGACTCAATTATAAATCAATGCGAACATGAATTTAAAATACAAGGGAATTTAAGTGATGTAATTGATTTTAATGATATGGAGAGAAATTTTGAAAGTAAGGTTTTTGAAGGAGTTGTAAGTCTTAAACAAAATAACCAACAATTAGTTAACAAAGAAATATATATTCAAGAAAACAAACAGTTAAGATTTAGTGGAAGTTATAAAACTATAAAAATGGTATATATAACACCATATGATCACTTTAGGGAGAACTCATTAAACACAACTATAGAAATTATAAAAGATGGGGACAAAGATAAAATTATTGAATTACTTAGAAAGTTTGATGAAAACATAATAGGCTTTGAAGTCTTGCCAAATGAGAAAATGAATACTTCATCAATATACGTGAATCATAAAAAATTTAAGCTTATGCCATTGTCTAGTTTTGGAGATGGGGTAAAAAAAGTAATTACACTAGCATCTGCTATAATTAGTTCAAAGGGTGGAATATTACTAATAGACGAGATAGAAACAGCTATATACAAAGATATGATAAAAGAAGTTTTTAATTGGTTCGTAAAAGCATGTATAGAATATAAAGTTCAGCTTATTTGTACTACTCATAGTTTAGAAGTCATTGATTCAATGATTGATGGAATAGAAAATAAGATAGATGATTTAGCTTGTTTTAGAATAGAATCGGTAAATGATTATGCGTACACAACTAGATTTTCAGGTAGTAAACTAAAAGATATAAGAACTATATTAGGTCAGGATGTGAGATGATGAAAAATATTTTATTTTTCGTAGAAGGAGTTCATGATGCTAACTGTGTAGCTAAGATTCTAGATCTGAATGGTTTTAAAGAAATTAGAAGTATAGATAATCTACCTGAAATCTGGAAAAGAAAAATTCCAAGAACATACCCTTTTGTTAAAGATAGAATTGAAAGATATGTGCCGATACCATCATATTTTACAAATCAGAAAGTTATAATTGTAATTATTTGTACAAATGGAGAAGGAAGACTTATAAAAGAAATTGATTTATATATTAGTAATATGAGTAAATCTGAGTTAAATCAGATAAAGAGTATATGTGCAATTTTTGATGCAGACCAAAAGATAGCTAAAGAAACATTTAATGAAAAATTTAAATATAAGAAAAAAGACATGATTATATGTAAACAAGATTTTTTAGATGAAGAAATAAATATAAAAGGAGAAAAAATTAATTTATACAATTATTTTTTCCTGACAATGATAGGGAAGGTACATTAGAAAACTTATTACTAGATGGTGCTGGTATAGTTTACAAAGATCTTATAGAACAAGTAAATGATTATATTGGAAATATAGATGAAAGACATAAATATAATTGGAGTATTTCTAGTGAAAATAAAGTAAGGGTAGGATGTATAGCTAATGTTTTTCAGCCAGGGAGCGCAAATCAAAGTTCAATAAGACGTGATGACTGGATAAGTGAAGAAAGTATTAAACATAGTAAAGATATTAAAAAATTTTATGAATTTATTGTGAAAATAATAAATTTTTAAAATATAATAATTTTTT
>NZ_JAIXHU010000038.1:0-33055 GCF_025671395.1 Paraclostridium sp. AKS73
TATCTATTGATTTTGAAAATGACATTAATTGATAGGGTAAATAAAATCTAAATAAATATTATATAACTACTCTTTTATTAAGTGCTACCATAATTTTATGGTAGTATTTTTTTTAACTAAATGTATACATAATTTTATTCAAAAATAGAGCATAATAATAATTATATTAAAAAATATAAATTTTAACATAATTTCAAATAACTTTTCAAATCATTAATTAGCAAACTAGATTTTGTTGTAAATGGATGATACAATGTTTAAGGTTATTAGTGCAATAAGGAAGTGAATTAAATGAAAAAGAAATTATTATTCTTAATAATTGTTTTTGGATCTATCGTTGTATTTGGGAATAGGGTTTACAGTAAATCAGATCAATTATCTACAACTGAGAAAGTAAGTGATTTTAAGTACATGTATAATACAATAGAGGAGGGGTATCCATACTTAGACGTAAATACTAGGCGTACTGGAAAGGATTGGTTATCTAACAAGTATACATATATAAATAGAATTAAAGATACTAAGAATGATGATGAGTTTGTAGATGAAATGTCGGATATATTATCAGAATTAGGAAATAAGCATACTGAGGTAATAAATAATAAAAAAGATATGAATGTTTAAAAATCATATTCGAAAATGATTTATATGATTTTCTTAATGATAAAAAAGTTATAGAAAGATATGATAATATAAAATCTGAAATTAACATTTGTGATGGCAATTTTTTAAAAAAGAGTTGATTTTAAAAGATGCAGTAATGGTAGTGTTGGTTATATGTATTTACCATCTATGGCTCCTCAAAAGGGTTCTATAAAAAATGATTTAAATATGGTTGGAGATTATATTAAAACACTAGACAATTACAAGGCTTTAATTATAGATATAAGAGGAAATAAAGGTGGAAGTGATGCATATTGGCAAGGAATTGTCTCTGAACTTATAAATGATGATATTAAAATAAATGGATATAGAATTTATAGAAGTAAAAGTGAGTTAATAAAAAATTATACTGATTCAAGGAAAATAAATTTAAATTCTACTGAAAAATTACCTCATAGCATAAGAAAAAATGCTCCAAAAGAAGTTTATAATAAGTTTAATGGATTTGAAAATACATCTTATACAATAAAATCTAGTGATAATTTAAACTTTAAAGGAAATATTTATTTACTTACAGATAGAAAGGTATATTCATCATCAGAATTTTTTGCTATGTTTTGTAAGGAATCTAAATTTGCAACTTTAATTGGAGAAATGACTGGAGGAGATGGAGGAGGATTAGATCCTGCTTTGTTTGAATTGAAAAATAGTGGCTTGATAGTTAGAATGGCTAGTGGAATGTACTTAAATAAAGACGGAATATGTGATGAGGAAGTTAAAACTACTCCTGATTTTAAGGTAAACAATTGTGAAAGAACTAAAAACTTAAAAGATGACAATTGCATAAATAAAGTTTTAGAACTAGAGCATATTGATTAATTTTAAAAATCCATAAAAATTAAAAATATAAAGGGTATTTTATAATACTATAGAATATTTACTTTAGATTAGCTAAATACAAGTATTTTTAAATGAATTTTACTATTTAAACTAAAATTGTATTGATTTAAGCATAAAAATTTTTTGATTAATATATTTGTAAGTTGTATAATAAAATATACAAATTAACGTTATAACTGAAAGGATAGGTTAAAATGATAAAACAAGAAAAAAAATCAAAAAACTTAGGGATGAAAAGAGTTGCTATATTTTTAATAATAATAGCATTTGTTGTTACGGCTGTTGCACCTATAGCTAGCTTTTTTATGTAAATAATATAAGTTTTATTCGGAATATATTATATAATTAAAAATCATTACTGTTAAATAAAATTATTATACTGAAATATAATAGGAGGTTATATATTGAACTTTTAAGTTCTGTATATATCCTTTTATTTTGACTAAATAAGCATATTTTAGAGAAAAATCTAATTTAATAGTATAGTATAGATTATTTACTTTTAAAATAGGGGGAGTACATGAGTAGTTTAAATGAAATAAAATTAAAAACATTCATAAACTCAAGAGAAATATATCCAGATGAAAACATAGAAGGTATATGTAGACTAAGTGGTGTGAATTTAAATAAAAATTACACAATATAAGTATATAATATAAAAACTAATTATATTAAAGATAAGTATAAAAATATAGGAGGTAAAAAGGTAGTTTTACAAAAGGTAGAAATAGATTTAGATAAAAGTTTAAATGAGGGTGGATTGGTAACCGTTCCATTTAAATTTAAGGTAAGCAGCAAAGTTCCAGTATCTATACATAAAAGTCATGTATGGATAAAGACATGTTTAAAAGAAAATGGTAAAAATAAATTAGAAGAAAAATATCATATAGATATATTACCTCCTAAATATATAGAAAATACAATTAATATTATAGAAAATTTAGGATTTTCTTTAACAGAAGTAGAAAATAAGTATATAGAAAACAAATATGATAATATGCCATTTATTCAGTGCTTTAAATTCAGGAAAGTAAAAGAAGACCTTGATGAAAATAAAAACGAGATTGAAATTTTTTTCAAGCAAAAGAATGATTTTATAGAAGTATATTTAAACTACAATATAAAAGTAACATTTGAATATAAATATATAAATGATTTAAATTATTTAACTAATAAAATATATTCTGTTATTAAATTAAAAATTTAGCATAAACATATAGTATAGGAAGAAAAACTTCCATGTCAAAAAATATAAATTTAATATTGAGATACACAGTAAAATACCAGATATTAATTGCTGGTATTTTTTTCTTTTTTTATTCAAAATTTATATGAATATTCATAGTATAAAATGAATTATATTGATTGAAAAGAGAAAAATGTGTATATAATTAAATGATGATATCAGATAAAATAGTTATTTATATAAAGGGGAGAGTTAATTTTGAGTGGAAATGTTTTTGAAATTTAAAGATTTAATAATGGATAAAGTATTTAATATATATAAGCAGTATATACCAGAACACATATTGGTAAAAGGTTTAGAAAAAGAAGATATAGTTGTTTTAGCAGAACAACTATTAAATATAAATTATACACTACCAAAGCTTTTTAGAGAAAGAATAGAGTACGTTGATAAAATACATGATAGACATAAGCCTAATGAAATAATTTATGAGTTATTTGATAAAAACGAACAAGTTATTTTATTATTATCTAAAAATTTAAAGAATAATGATACTAGTATAAAATGGGTAGATAAGTTATGGTTATACTCAGTATAAATTTGGAGGTTGGATAAAAAGTTGAAAAGAAAAATAATAGTTTTAAGTTTAACAGCACTACTGTCAATGGCAGTAGTTGGTTGTTCTTCAACAAAAAATGAAAATATTAAAAAGAGTATAGATGGTGTTGGTTCTCAATTAAATAAAATAAACAATAAAGATGCTGATGGTTTAACATATGAACAAGCTCAAGATTTAATGAAAAAATAAACTCAGAATTATCAGAGTTTAAACCTCAGTTAACTCCAGATAATCAAACTATAATTTTAAATTTAGCAACACGAGAAGTATCGGATAAAATAGAACAAGAGTATATAATGATAAATACTATAGCTAATAAAAAAAATTATACCATTCAAATTGAAGGTAATATATTTAAAAATGAAGCCGGAAATGTAGCTAAAAATGATGCATCAGTACATGCGCTATATGATTTGTTAACAGCTACGAAAAATATAAATAATATAAGTTTATCAAAATGTATGGATGTATTAAATAACAGTGAAATAAATAATGAAAATCTAAATAAAACACTAAAATCATTTGATAATGTAGATTTTGATTTTACAAAAAAAGAAATACACTTTAAACTTGAAAAAGTATATAAAAGAATAGAATCAGCTTCAAAGAATAGAAAAATAACATATGAAAATTATAAAAAGGAAAGAACAACTTTAAAGGAAAGCCTTAAAAATACACTGAAGATTTTGCAAAGTCTAATAATTTAAAGACAATTATAAGTCAAAAAACTTCAGAAAAAATAATATAAATAGTTTTGGAATAAAAGATGATAATAATTTAGCTCAATCCATAACTTTGGGTACAGATATATCTAGTTTAAATTCAAAAACAATTACTAATATGTACGAGTTTAAAGTTCCTACCAATAATGGAGATCCTAAAAGCTTACAATTAAGTAAAGATTTTTTGGTTGGAGCTATAAGAATTATAAATTCAACGACGAATTCAGATATAAATTATGGAGAAATAGAAGATGTTATAAAATCAAATAATATAAGATCTAAGTATTTAGACATAAACTCAAATTTCGAAACTTTTTTTTGAATACTCAGGAAGCTTAGAAAAATCATTAAATAATAACAATTACACATTTACTGAAAAAATAGAAATATAAAAACAACCACTTTCAATATAGGGTGGTTGTTTTTATATTTAGAATTACTAGGAAAATATTTGAAAAATTCAGAAATAAAATTAGGTTATTTAAAAATTATCAAAGTAGTGATATTATCTTATTAATAAGAAAAAGGAGGTAATTTTATGAAGAACAAGAAAAAGTTTTCATTTCCTACAGCGTATACTGTAATTCTAATTGTAATGCTTGTAGTTATGGGGTTAACTTACATAATACCATCAGGAAAATATGCAAAACTTAGCTATGACACTAATAGCTCAAAATTTATTGTAGAGCTTCCAAATGGAGAGTCTAATCAATATGCAGGAACTCAGGAAACACTAAATAAATTAGGAGTAAATGTAAACTTAAAACAGTTTACTAGTGGAGCTATTTCAAAGCCGGTTGCAATACCAAATACATATGAAGAATTAGGAAAAGAAAAAACAACAATATTTGGGGCTATAACAACATTTTTAAAAGCTCCGATACAAGGGTTATATGATTCTATTGATATAATAGCTTTCGTATTAGTTATAGGGGGATTAGTTGGAGTCATAAATAGTACAGGAGCATTTACAGCAGGGATAAATGCACTATCTAAAGCATTAAAAGGAAAAGAAAAATGGATGATTGTAATTATAGCATCTCTTGTTGCTCTAGGAGGAACTACATTTGGATTGGCAGAAGAAACAATAGCCTTTTATCCTATAGTAGTACCTATATTCATAGCTGCTGGATATGATGCTATAGTTGCCATCGCTACAATTTTCTTAGGGTCATGTATAGGGACAATGGCAGCTACAGTAAATCCATTCTCAACTATAATAGCTTCTAATATAGCAGGTGTAAGTTTTACACAAGGTATGCCACTTAGAATTTTAGCATTAGTTATAGCTCTTGCAGTTACTTTAATATACATAATAAGATATGGAGAAAAAGTGAAGAAAGATCCTACACAATCTTTAATCTATGCTCAAAAAGAGGAAATAGAGAAAAGGTTTTTAGCTAGCGAAAGTGGAGATGCTGAAGTAGAATTTACATTTAGAAAAAAATTAATGTTATTAATATTTGGTTTATCTTTCATAGTAATGATTTATGGAGTTAAAGAATTAGGATGGTGGTTCATGGAAATGACAGCACTATTCTTTGCAGTAACATTTATAATGGTTCCATTATCAAAACAAAAAGAAAGTGAATTTGTATCAAACTTCGTACAAGGAGCAGCTGATTTATTAGGAGTAGCACTTATTGTAGCACTTGCTAGAGGAGTTACAATTATAATGGACGGAGGACTTATAAGTGATACTATATTATATTCATTAAGTACTGTCGTATCAAGTATGAGTGGAATAGCATTCTCTGGAGTAATGTATTTAGTTTATATAGTTTTAGGATTCTTTATAAATTCATCTTCAGGACTTGCGGTTTTATCAATGCCTATAATGGCACCTTTAGCTGATGTAGTAGGTGTCAACAGAGATATAATAGTAACAGCTTATATGTTTGGTCAAGGTTTAATTGGTATAATAACACCAACTGGTTTAATATTAGCATCGCTTGCTATGGTAAATGTGACTTATGACAAATGGTTGAAGTTTGTTATGCCACTTGTTGGAATGATAATGGTACTATCAATAGCATTGCTTTGTATAGGATCATTTATATAAAGTCATCAATTAAAGAAAAAGCAATCTAATAAATATTAGGTTGCTTTTTCTTTATTCAAATATGTTTAAATCTAAAGTTTTAGATAATTCTTGTAATAGCTTAATCCCTGCAACACTATTTCCTTTTGAGTCAAGAGATGGACCATATATACCAATACCCATTTTATTAGGAACTGTAGCCAAAATGCCACCACCAACACCAGACTTAGCAGGAACACCTATATGCACTGCAAATGAACCTGATTCATCGTATAAACCACACGTAACCATTATTGATTTGGTAATTGTACATATATCTTCAGGGATTAGTTTTTTGTTATTCCAAGGGCAAACACCTTTATTAGCTAATACAGATCCTATTTTAGCTAAATCTAGTGCACACACAGATATAGAACATTGTTTAAAGTAAGCGTCTAAAATATCTTCTACATCTCCTGAAATTACATTTTTACCTTTAAGATAATAACCTAAAGATCTGTTTATATCTCCTGTTCTTTTTTCAGACAAGTAAACTTCCTCATTTACATCTATAAAATCATTATTAGCTAACTTCCTAGTAAAATTTAAAATTCTATTAATTTTTTCTTCGCTATCTTTACCTTTAATTAAAGAATTAACTACTATTGCGCCGGCATTTATGAACGGGTTAGAAGGAACCTCTTTATTATTTATGTTCATATTTAGTATTGAATTAAATGGAAAACCACTGGGCTCAGTACCAATTTTTTGAAAAACATATTCTGGAGAATGATCCATCATAGCCATTATAAGTGTAATAACTTTAGATGTACTTTCAATTGCAAAGTTAGTAGTATAATCTCCAGCAAAATAATCTTTATAGCCATCTTTTGTCAAATAGATAATAGCTATTCCTAGTTGATTTTTATCTACCTTAGAAAGGGCAGGTATGTAATTAGCAACATCACCATCTTTTATATACTCCTTATTTTTCTCAACTAGGCCTTCTAGTAAACCAAACATTAAAATCGCTTCCTTTTTTATGAAATTTATAACTAATATTTAATTACCCAAAAAAAAATAAAATAAAACTAAAATGGATATTGATTCCAATTAAGTAACAATGCTTATTTTAAAGACATATTATAATAAGTAACTATATTTAAATAGTTATGATGGTGATTAATATGATAAAAAGAGGAATAAAAATTATTTTAGATGAAATAAAAAAATTTTTTAACGAACTAGGAATAGCATGTAAATATTTAATAATTCTAGCATTAATTTCATTTTTAGTTGTGTGTATATCAATTTTCGATACTGAACTAGACGCTACTGGAAACCTAGTTACTATACGAACAGCATTTTCTTCTATTGCAGGATATATACTAGAGCGATCAACCAAAACATGCACTTCTAGTCCTAAGTTATTAAAGACTAAAATTTTAGTGGTAGGAACTTTTGCTGTAATGGCGATGATTGTTACCATATGTGCTTATGTAGTAGATATTAATGTAAATAATCCATCTTTAATATTAATTAAAAATTTATTGTTTTCATCTATAGGTTTTTTAACAAGTGCAAGTAAAGATTTTACTGGGAAAGATTTATAAATTTCAGAGGTTTATCATATTAATTATGGTAAGCCTCTTTTTTAAAATCAATAAAGCAAATTGTATATTTATAAAAGTAACTTTTTATTAAATTTATAATTGGGAGTGGATAGATTGAAGAGTTTGAGTGTTTGTATGATAGTCAAAAATGAGGAAAAAAACATAAAGAGATGTTTAGATAGTATAGAGTCAATAGCAGATGAAATTATAATTGTGGATACAGGATCAAATGATGAAACTTTAAATATATGTAGTAATTACAACGCAAAGGTAATAAACCATAAATGGAAAAATGATTTTAGTGAAGCTAGAAATGTATCTTTAGAGTATGCTACCAAAGATTATATATTATTTTTAGATGCCGATGAAGAAATCTCAAAAGAAGATTTGGAAAAATTGAAAGCATTATTAAGTAGCAAAAAATTAGCAGAGGGATATTTTTTTAGACTAACAAATATAATCAGAGGAACTGAAGTAGGAGAATATGGAGTTTTTAGATTTTTTAAAAATAAAAGAAAGTATAGATTTAGAGGGAAGGTACATGAACAAATAGCTAATTGTATTCAAAAACATAATAAAGATAAGTGTATTGAAAATATAGATATTAAAATTTATCATTATGGATATGACCCAAATAAGGTTAATATAGAGTTTAAATATAAAAGAAATATGGGGATTTTAAATACATACACAGAAGAAGAAAAAGATGCCTATTATTTTTATGTTTTAGGTAATGAATACGCAAGAATTACAGATTTTAAAAGATCGATAGAGGCTTATGAAAAATCTTTAAACCTTATGGAGATGAAATATAATTATGTATTTTATCCATACTTAATTATGAATATAGTAAAGGCATATTCAAATGAAAAGCAATTTTATAAGTCTTTAAAATTTATAGAAGAAATTAGATTGTCAATTCCACATTTTAAAGATTTATATTTTATGGAGTGCTTAGCATATATTGAATGTGGGAAAATAAGCAAAGCACTAGAGTGTTTAAATAAGTATACAAATTGCCCAGTAGGAAATAGTTACAAATATCCAAATAATAATTTCGAAAAAATATATGATATAAAAGAAATGAAAAAAAACCTTGAACAAGCAAGTATTCCTAACGATAACTTATTAAGTGCACTAATGATAACAGACGAATATGACACTAGCATTATTAACACAGTAAAAAGTTTTAATGAGATAATATCTAATTTTAATATAGTAACTAGCAACAAGTGTTTAGACATAACTGAATTAAAAAATATAGGTGCTAAAATAATTTATTCCGATGATAAAGACTTAAATTTATTAATAGAAAAATGCAAAAGTAAATATATTATTATGGTTGATATAGGTGAAATTTGTTCAACGTTAAGCCAGAAAAAAATAATAGAATTGCTATCAAATACGAATGAAAAATTTTTTACTGTAAATATTGTAAACATAGCAAATAACACTAATTCTAAAGAAGTAAGGATTATAAAAAATGAGAACTCAAACTTTATAAATGATTATAAATATGCATTAATAAAAAATAAAAATGTAGTAGATAGCAACATATATATTCATAAGTCATTTAATTAAAAAATTAATTTTATATGTTGACAATTTAACATATAAGAATTATTATCTAATTAGAATTAAATAATCTTCAGGGCAGGGTGAAATTCCCTACCGGCGGTAAAGCCCGCGAGCCGTAAATGGCATGATTCGGTGAAACTCCGAAGCCGACAGTAAAGTCTGGATGAAAGAAGATAATGTATTGTAATGTATATAAGCATATACTATTATTTTGATTTGTAAGCTCTGAAATATTTTATATTTCAGAGCTTTTTTAATTAATTTAATATGTGTATTTTTATGATACAAAAGCCCTGAGTTTAAAACTCAGGGCTTTTATTATTTTCTTTTATAAATCACAAGATGTGAAAGGAGAATATAATGGATGAATATTATATGGGTTTAGCTATTAATCTTGCAAGAAAAGGAATAGGAAAAGTTAATCCTAATCCTATGGTTGGAGCAGTTATAGTTAAAGATAACAAAATTATAGGTACAGGATATCATGAAAGGTATGGAGGAAAACACGCAGAGATAAATGCAATTGAAAATTCAAGAGAGAGTTTAAATGGATCAACTATGTATGTAAATTTAGAACCTTGTTCTCATTTTGGTAAAACGCCTCCTTGTGTAGATAAAATTATAGAAAGTAAAATAAATAAAGTTGTTATATCATCTGTAGATCCAAATCCGCTAGTACAAGGAAAAGGAGTTAAAAAACTTAGAGATGCAGGTATTGAAGTTAAGGTTGGAGTTTTAGATAAAGAAAATAAAAAATTAAATGAAGTTTTTTTAAAATATATAAAAAATAAAAAACCATTTGTAGTTATGAAAGTTGCCATGAGTTTAGATGGGAAAATAGCAACAACTACAGGTCAATCAAAATGGATAAGCTGTGATGAGTCAAGAAGATACGTACATAAGTTAAGAAGTGAAGTAATGGGTATATTGGTTGGGATAAATACTGTTATAAAAGATAATCCAATGTTAGATTGCAGATTAGAAAACGGTAAAAATCCAATAAGGATTATAGTAGACACAACACTTAAAATACCTATAGATTCAAAAATTGTATTTAGTTCAAAATCAATTAGAACTATTGTAGTAACTACAAAAAATGCAAATAAAAATGTAATGAAATTACTAGAGGATAAAGGTGTTGAAATATTAACTGTTAATTTAAAAAACAACTTAGTCGATCTAAAAGAAATGATAAATAAATTAGGGGAATTAAAGATAGATAGTATTTTAATTGAAGGAGGATCAAGATTAAATTATTCAGCAATAAATGAAAATATAGTTGATAAAGTTCAAGTATATGTAGCCCC
Source organism: Paraclostridium sp. AKS73 (assembly GCF_025671395.1). NCBI lineage: Bacteria > Bacillati > Bacillota > Clostridia > Peptostreptococcales > Peptostreptococcaceae > Paraclostridium > Paraclostridium sp. AKS73. The sequence continues at coordinate 10,549 of NZ_JAIXHU010000038.1, forward strand.
TATTATACTAGGAGGGGAAAGCTCTAAAACTCCAATTGGAGGAGAAGGTGTATCTGATATAAAAGAAGCATTTAAGCTTCATCAATTAGACTATAAACAAGTAGGTTCAGACATTTTAATTGAAGGATACTTGAAAGGAAGTGACAATTAATTGTTTACGGGAATAGTTGAGGAAATCGGTACTATAACGCACATAAAAAATGGAGTTAAGTCATCTAAGCTTATTATTAATTGTAATAAAGTTTTAGAGACAACTGAAATAGGAGATAGCATTTGTACAAATGGCGTTTGTCTAACTGTAACAAATATAAGCAAAGGAACATTTGAAGCCGATGTAATGGCAGAAACTATTAGAAAAAGTAATTTAAATACTTTAAAAATAGGAAGTAAGGTAAATTTAGAAAGGGCATTGAGTTTAAGCACTAGACTAGGAGGTCATTTAGTTAGTGGACATATAGATGGTATAGGATATATAAAAGATTTAAAAAAGGAAGATAATGCAATTTGGATAACCATAAAAACTTCAGTAGATATACTTAGATACATTGTATATAAAGGTTCTATAACTATTGATGGAATAAGCCTAACAATAGCATATGTAGATGATGATGTATTTAAGGTTTCTATAATACCACATACACTACAGCAAACTATATTATCAAGCAAAAATATTGGAGATAGCGTAAATCTAGAATGTGACATTATAGGCAAATATGTTGAAAAGCTATTAGGAATTAGTAAACCTAACAAACAACAAGCTAACAATATAAATGAAACTTTTCTTAAAGAAAATGGATTTATTTAAAATAAATTGGAGGTAGAAAAAATGTATAAATTTAATTACATTGAAGAGGCAATAGAGGATATAAGGGATGGTAAGATAGTTGTAGTTATAGATGATGAAGATAGAGAAAATGAAGGAGATTTGTTAATGGCCGCAGAAAAGGTAACTCCTGAAGCTATAAACTTCATGGCAACTTATGGTAAGGGACTTATCTGTATGCCACTTACTGAGGAATATTTAAAAAGACTAAATATTCCTCAAATGGTAAAAGACAACACTGATAATCATGAAACTGCTTTTACTGTAAGTATAGATCATATAGAAACAACAACTGGTATATCAGCTTACGAAAGAGCTTTAACTATACAAAAGGTATTAGAAAAAGAATCTACTCCAAATGACTTTAGAAGACCAGGACACATATTTCCGCTAAAAGCTAGAAAAGGTGGAGTTTTAGTCAGAAATGGACATACAGAAGCAGCTGTTGATTTAGCTAGGTTAGCTGGGTTAAAACCAGGAGGAGTAATATGTGAAATTATGAGTAAGGATGGAACCATGGCTAGAACTGATGAGTTAATAGAATTTTGTAAAATACATAATCTCAAAATTATAACTATAAAAGACTTAGTTGAGTATAGAAAAAGTAATGAATGCCATATAGAAAGAGTTGTTGAAACAAATATGCCAACAAAATATGGAGATTTCAAAATGTATGGATTTATAAATAAGTTAAATGGAGAGCATCATGTAGCTTTAGTAATGGGAGATATTTTACCAGGTGATGAAGTATTAACAAGAGTTCACTCTGAATGTTTAACAGGAGATGTATTAGGCTCTAAACGTTGTGATTGTGGAGAACAATATGATGCAGCTATGAAAGCAATAGCAAAAGAAGGTAAAGGGATATTATTATATCTAAGACAAGAAGGTAGAGGTATAGGTCTAATAAATAAACTAAGAGTATATGCCTTACAAGATGAGGGGTTTGATACAGTAGATGCAAATTTAAAACTAGGATTCAAAGCAGATATGAGGGAGTATTTTATAGGCGCTCATATACTTAAAGATTTAGGAGCTAGAAAACTTAGGTTAATGACAAATAATCCAAGAAAAATAAATGATTTAAGTGAACATGGGATAGATATAGTAGAAAGAGTACCTATACAAATGAATCATAATGATGTTAATGAATTTTATTTAAAAACAAAGAAAGAAAAGCTAGGGCATTTATTAGCATAATTGCAAATTACATAAATTAAACTAAAGGAGAGCTGTATATGAGAATAATAGAAGGTAACTTAGTAGCTAAAGATATTAAAATAGGGATAGTTGTTGGAAGATTTAATGAGTTTATAGTATCTAAATTATTAGGTGGGGCGTTAGATGGATTAAAAAGACATGGAGTAGACGAAGATAGTATCGAAGTTTCTTGGGTTCCTGGGGCTTTTGAAATCCCATTAGTTGCTAAAAAAATGGCACAGTCTAAAAAGTATGATGCTGTTATATGCTTGGGAGCTGTTATAAAAGGGTCAACACCTCATTTTGACTATGTATGTGCAGAAGCTTCTAAGGGAATTTCATCTGTATCACTGAGTGAGGAGTTACCAGTTATATTTGGAGTTTTAACTACCGATACAATAGAACAAGCTATAGAGAGATCTGGTACTAAAGCTGGAAACAAGGGATATGATGCAGCAGTTACAGCTATTGAGATGGCTAATTTGCTAAAATTAATTTAATAAAATGTAAAAATAGCTAAACCATTATTTATGGTTTAGCTATTTTGTTGCGTTAACAAATAATTTTTATATATAAATTATATACTCGAAAGGATATATATTTATTTAGTTTAATATTTTATAGTAATACAAATTGAAAAGAGATATTAGACTTTTAAAATAGGAGGATTTTATGGGAAATTGGATAGAGCTGTATAAATCAATAAAAGAATTATATGGAGATGAGCCTGAACATAAACTTATAGAATATTTAGGATTAATTGAGAAAGGCAAGGTTTTAGACTTAGGAACAGGGTGCGGTAGAAATTCACTCTTTTTTTCAGAGATAGGTTTTGATGTTGAAGCGATTGATATTTCTCATCAAAATATAAATAAGTATATACAAAAGTCTAGTCAATTAAACTTAAATACAAAAGCAAAGGTAATGGATATTAGAAACTTTGATATAAGTGAAAGTTCATATTCCCTAATAATAGTTTCATGGGTACTAAATTTCTTTAAAAAAAGTGAGATTGATTTAATTATTAATAATATAAAAAAGGATTAAAGCCTAATGGAATTGTATACTTTACTGCATTTTCAACATTAGATGATTATTATATTAAAAACTTAGATAAATCTTGTGGAGAGAAAAATACTTTATACTTTGATGACTATGATTGCTATAGATATTATTATGATAATTCAGATGAAGTTTTAGAACTTTTTAAAGGGTTAGAGGCATTATCTGTAAGTTCAGGTATGGAACTAGATATAGATGAAGAAATAGGCAATCATTATCATCATACAATAGAGTATATAGGTAAAAAGGTAGAATAGATTAGTATTACTTAAAAGTTTGATATTATACAAATAAGAATTCAGGAGGAATATATGATACTTAAAGAGTTCGATAAAAATAAATCTGCTATAATTAATGCTTTTGATATTATTAAACCAATTGATGGATTTCCTAAAATTGCAGTATCATGTTTTTCAAAATTTACATTTGATAGATTGGTAAATGAACTCAATGCTGTTAAAATTACTTCAACTTATATAGCAAATATGGAAATTCCTATTTACAAAGCAAATTACAAGGGTATTGAAGTTGCTTTATTTACATCTTATGTTGGGGCTCCAGGCTGTGTTGCAGTAATAGAAGATATTTTTGCAATGGGTGCTGAAAAATTAATTATTTTCGGTACTTGCGGTGTACTGGATTCATCTATAGATGACTGTTCCATAATCATACCTAATAAAGCTATGAGAGATGAGGGTACTAGTTTCATTATGCACCACATTCAAATGAAATAGATGTAAATCCAAAATATGTAGATGTATTTGAAGATATACTAAATCATTATAATTTAAAATACCGTATAGGAAAAGTGTGGACAACAGATGGCATATATAGAGAGACACATGATAAGGTTAAATTGAGAAAATCACAAGGATGTATTTGTGTAGACATGGAATGTTCAGCGGTTGCAGCTCTTGCTCAATTTAGAGAAAAAGATATAGTTCATTTTTTCTACGCAGCAGATAATTTAGATTGTGAAGAATGGGATGCAAGAAGTCTATCAAATGAGTCCAATCCGTTACAAAAGGATAGAATTGCTACACTTGCTATGGAGTTAGCATGGTGTATTGGCTACAATAGACAACTTTCAAGTTTAAGTGTTAATTTAAATGAATAAAACATATACATATCACTTAGATACTTGTGAGAATACCAACTTAATAGGATATAGTAAACATTGTTTATATATAGGTAGAAAGAGCGTTTAAGTCAATTTCATTAAAGGGGTATTCATATGAAAAAAGAATTTTTATCTAACTTAGCATCAATAATTTCATTAGTTTCAATGTTATTAGTAATTTTAAAATTATTTGGGCTGATGGAAATACCTATAATGCTCATAGACTTATTATTTATAACGTTGTTAAGTGTTATGACATTGATGAATTATAAGAACAATAAGAAGTTTCAAATGTTTGTAGGAATTTTGATTCTAATTATTTTTATATATTTAATGATTTAGAGAATATAATTGTATTAACAAATAGTAGGGGGTACATATGGATATAAGAAAACACAATGAACTTGCTTGGGATAATGAAGTTAAAATAGGAAACAAATGGACAATACCCGTAAGTTCCAGCGATATTGAAAGGGCTAAAAAAGGAGAGTACACAATATTATTAACACCAACAAAGCCTGTTCCTAAAAATTGGATTGGAGATGTATCAGGAAAAGATCTATTATGCCTGGCATCTGGAGGAGGGCAGCAAGGACCTATATTTTCAGCGCTTGGAGCTAATGTAACTGTTTTCGATAACAGCAAAGAACAATTATCAAAAGATAAAATGGTAGCGAATAGAGATGATTTAAATATAAACATTGAACAAGGGGATATGAGGGATTTATCAAGATTTGATAATGAAACTTTTGACTTTATATTTCATGCAGTTTCTAACTGTTTTGTTGATAATGTCGAAAAGGTATGGGCTGAGTGTTATAGAGTTTTAAAGCCAGGGGGAGTATTAATATCAGGATTTGCAAATCCTATTTCATATATATTTGATTTATACGAATGGGAAAAAATAATAAACTTATTGTAAGAAACAGCATACCATACTCTGATATAGAACAGCTTCCAAAGGACCAGTTAGAAGAAAGAATAGAAACAAAAGATACATTAGAATTTGGGCATTCTTTACAAAGTCAAATAGGTGGTCAAATAGATGTTGGTTTTGTAATTAGTGGTTTTTATGAAGATAAATTAGGGGATGGATTATTAGATAATCATATTGATACATTTATTGCAACTAAAGCAATAAAATTATAATTAAACACATCGTTGATCCACTCAATGAACCTAGTATAAAATTATTAGAAAAATTAGAGTTTGTAAGAGAGGAATATATTGAAAAGCTTAAAAACATTTTATAGGTAAAAGTATAAATATAAAAATGACCTTATAATCTTTTTTAATTATAAGGTCATTTATTTTAAAGGCATAAATTGCTTTTAAGATCCAAGATTATTCATTTTTTAATTCATTGCTATTTATATCAAAATATCTACAATCAAAGTTTACCCCCTCTTTATATTAACTTTTAGGGACCATATCTTTTATCAAAATCATAGAAGGTTTGCCAGTTTTAAGAGATTTATTAAAAATACGTCCATTTATTGATATTTCTATCTTTGAAACGGTATCTCCATTTGAAATTACAATATATGCATTATCACTGTTTTCTAACCCATTATTTAAATTGTATTTACCTATAAAGTGAGAAATTCCTAAATCACCTTGTGTGATGCCTTGAGCTACATTATCAGTAAGTATATAGTTTCCTTTTTTATTTTTTCATATACTAGATATCCTTGCCCTGTATCAGATAAAAATCCTATTACTTTAGAATTATCTATATAGATAGTATCTACAATAGTTATATTATCCTTTCCTATAGTGTTCATAAAACCACACTAATAAGTAGTATAATTTTTTCATCTTTACCCCCATAAATATTAGTTGAATTTTTATTAATTATAGTTTTTTAAAATTGTTGATAGATATTATCTAAAGTATGATTAATAAGAAGAGAATTGTTTTATACAATAAATTTCTTTTTAATATATTAACATATAAAAAATTATTCTAAAATAAAAAACAAATATTTAAACGACAATAATACCGATATAAATGAATTTAAATCAAGTAAATTATCTAAAGAAAAGGTACGAAGCATATATATTATAAGTTACAGTAAAAAACATTCCACTTTTCAGCAGAATGTTTTTACTTCAAATTTTATACGTTAATAGCTTTATTGCCTAATAGACTATATAAATTTTTAGGATTTTCCAATTTTGGTACAAGAATTTGAGGCACTCCTATATTTTCTTCTTTATCAATGTCATACATTAATCGTAAAATTGAAAATCTTCTAAAGCAAAACCTACTGAGTCAAAAATAGTAATTTCATTAGGTTTTCTATCTATAGGTTTTCCAGTTTTAATTACATTCCAAATTTCAGTCACTTTAAAGTTCTCATCCATATGCTGAATTTCTCCTTCTATACGACTTTGAGGTTCAAATTCAACATAGACATCACCCATATTAAGAACTTCTGAATCCAGCTCAGTTTTCCCAGGGCAATCTCCACCAACCCCATTTATATGCATACCTGGTTCAACCATATCTGGGGTAATAATTATAGCATTTCTTTTGTCGGCAGTAACAGTTGTTATAATGTCAACACCTTTGCATGCTTCTTTTGTGCTATTACATTTTATTAACTTAAGATTATTTACATCTTTTAGATTGTCCATCAATTTACTAGTAGCTTCTGGGTCCACATCATAACAATAAATCTCTTCTATACCTAATATGTGATGAAAAGCAAGGGCTTGAAATTCACTTTGGCATCCATTTCCAATTAGTGCCATTTTCTTTGGATTGGGTTTAGCTAAGTACTTTGCAGCCATTACTGAAGTAGCAGCTGTACGAATAGCTGTTGTTAATGTCAATTCACTTAAAAATAGAGGGAATCCAGTTGATACTTCTGCTAAAAGGCCGATACCCATTACTGTTAAATAATTGTGTTTAGGATTTTCAGGATGTCCGTTTACGTATTTAAATGAATAAGTTTCTGAATCTCCTATAGGCATTAATTCAAGTACTCCGATGTCACTATGGTGTGCAGTTCTTGGCATTTTTTGAAACTCGTTCCAACGTTTATAATCGCTTTCTAGATATGGAACAAGACGCTTCATAACAGTTTCTGGACCAACTTTTTTCAAATATTTTGCCATAGTAGGCAAATCAATATATCTTGTTTTTAATGTTTCCATTTTAACACCTCTCATATAATTTTTAATTTAATAACGCAGACCTTTCAAGATCTAAATTTTCAATTATTGAGAAAACGCTTTCAAGATTGATTATAGCAATCTAGTAGATTTATTTCAATCATTATTGAAAAGTATTCTAAATTTTGACAAAACCAAATTGTTGATTTGTTTTTAGTTGTTTTTAATCTAAAATCGTTAAATTAGATATTTTAATAATTTGCTAGTTATAGTGAGTTGTGAAAGAGAAGTTGAAGAGCTTTTGGATATTGACGAAGCGGTGGGGAGTAGGCTGATTGAATAAGTAGGGCAGTGTTGTGGAGTTCAAGAGTTTTTAAATCTGAAATGAATATGTCTATTATGTAATATGTTCAAGAAAGAAGGTTGTTGCTAGTCTCAAAGGAGATATTTGAGACTAGCAAAATAGTTGAGAAACCACTATGAGTATCATATTGATACTCATAGTGGTTTCTCAAAAGCATTTAAAAAGAAATTTGGTTTTACTCCAACCCAACACTTAATTTATGCAATAAAAATATTAGAAAATATAAAAAATGAGAAGGGGGAATAAAAGATGTTTGAATATAAATTTATAGAAGTACCATTAAAGCAAGGCTTTAAAGTGAAAAAAGGTGACCATTTTGAAGCGTGTAAAAACATCATTAACGAAGAAGCAAAAAATGGATGGAGATTAAAACAAATAGTTGTTCCACCAGCTGATAATAATGGTATGTATTGTCCATATTGTTATCAAATAATATTTGAAAAAGAAATGGTTAATAGGTAATTTTAAATTACACAATGTAAATTAACTCAATTTAAAGGCTAAGAGGACAAACTGATTTTTATACCTTTATGTTATCTTTGTTTAAATCATACCATTAAATATGGAATTTATAGAGTATATGTTAGTTGTATTTGAGGAATTTGAGTTAGTATAAAAATAAAAAACGAGATGTAAAAAAGTGTGACGAAAAAATAAAGCATTATTAAAGAGAGCTAATAATAGCTATTTTTAATAATGCTTTTTAGTACGAAATATATTAAGATTAATTGCTTTGCATGTGTAATATTAATTTTTTTGTTAAATCGTTAATTTCCGAAGCTTTCTAAAAAAACTGTTATGGATATGAAATTGCAAAACAAGTAAGATAAAAAAGTGAATTTGAGCTAAAAGAAGGAACTATGTACCTCGCACTTAAAAGAATGGAGTCTAAAAAACTAGTTGAATCTTATTGGGGGAATGAGCAAAGTTCAGGAGGAAAAAGAAAATATTATAATTTAACAAATGAAGGTTATGAGTTTCTGAAAGTAAAAAAACAAAGTGGCAATTTATTAAAAAGGTTATGAATCAGTTTTTGAGAGAGGAAGAGTAATTTATGAGATTAATAGATGAATATTTAGATAAGCTATATAAAAATGGTATAAATAAAAGCACTTTAGATCTAAAGCAAGAAATGAGAGATCATCTTATTGAATCAGTGAATGATCTTAAGTTACAGGGGTTAAATTAAGAAGAAGCTTGTAGAAAAGCAATTGAAAGATTTGATGATGGTACCGAAATGCAACAGGAACTACATAGTGTAATAAAAGATCTTTCTGTATCTCTAGATACACATAAATCTATAATAAAAGGAGTTAGAAAGGTATTATGTTTTATAAGTATAATTGCATTTTTAACTTCTGTATTTATGTGGTGTTATAATGAAAGTTTACAGAAAAACAGAAATGATTTAGGGAAGTCATTTGATGAAGAAATAAGAAAATTAGCAGAAAAATATGATATGACAAAAGTAGATGAGTATAAGTCAGAGCTTGAAAGTTTGCTTAATGAAGATAAGTACAGTAAAATTAAATACTTTAGACTTCATGTAGCAGATATGGTAGATAGAAATACTATTTCAAGTTCCCCCAAAGTGGAGGCAAAAACTGTATATGATAAAGAATTAGATGAAAGTAAGGAAACCATGTACACACAGTATCTAGGATATAACGGAAAAGACTTTTTAGATAAGAGCGGAAATATAATAAATCCAGATATTTTCTCAGAACACTTTTTCTACTTTGAATCAAAAACATTAATCCAAACCTCAGTTATGCTTGGAGTAGTTGCTTTTATAAGTTACTTTGTATTAAAGTTTAAAATTTCTTTAACATAAATATAGTAAATTATAAAATAAAGATTTAGAGGGGGAATATAGGTGAATGAAATTAGTTGCAAATTTCCAATAATAGAAACTGAAAGACTTATACTTAGAAAGTTAGAAACTAAAGATATTAATGATTTATTTGAAATACTATCTTCAGAATTAGAGAAATAAATAGAATTATAGGAACGTACTGATTCCATTGCTGGAATAAAAATCATTTTAGAGCAGAAGTAGGATATGAGCTTGGAGAATTTTTTTGGAATAGAGAATACGAATATGATATAATTCATAGGGTAATTATTTAAATAATTGGGGTTTATTTAAAATTAGAAAAGGAGTAATATATTATGGGTTTTACATATGAATTATTTTTTCAAATATTTAATACAATTTTAATTATAGCAATTCCTATAGTAATTTATAAATTAATAAAAAGGTTATATCTGATAGAAGGCTAGTAAATGAAAGACTTACATCAATAGAAGAAAAAATAATAATCTTAAATAGGAAAAATACAATAAAAAGGTGTAGTTTAAAATAAAGACTACACTTTTTATTATATAAATACCTAACTCTTATGAATTTATTATTGCATCAATTGTTATTTGCATTTTTTCTTCTAGTTTTTGATCTTCTAGTAATACTGTAGAAATTAAGTCTAAAAGATACATTGTAGAAAACTGGGAATTAATAAATTTATGCATACCTGTAAAACGTGTGTTATACACTTTTAAAATTATATCAGAAAACTCAGTTATAGAGCTTTTATCAAAGCTAGTAATACAAGCTGTTTTTGCTCCATTTTTTTGGAGACCTTTAAAGCATTTACAACTTCTTTTGTTTCTCCTGATATAGATAGACCTAAAACAAGGTCCCCAGGACACGCTATTGAACTGTTGATAATCATCATATGAGAGTCAGATATACAGTGTATGTTAAAACCCATCCTAATTAATCGTTGCATCATCTCAGTAGCAGTTAAACCAGAGCTACCAACTCCGTACAGATATATTTTATTAGCATTTTTAATTTCTTCAACTATATTGAATATAGAAGACTTATCTATAAGTGAATTTGTTCTTTCTATTACTTCATTATAGTGTAGATATACATTCGAAAATATATTATCACTATCTGCAGCTTCATTATCAGAAGTGCTGGAATTAATCTTCATTTTCATATCAACAAAGCTATCGCAACCAATTTTTTTAGAAAATCTAGTAATCGTAGATCCAGAAGTCCCTATTAGCTTTGCTAATTCAGTAATATTTATATTTTTTATCATATCAGACTGATTTAAAATATAGTCAGCAATATCTTTTTCCTTATCAGAAAAGTTATTATAATTTTGTTGTATCTCGCATATAATATTCAATTAAAACCCTCCAAAACAGTAATATACATATATAATATCACTATTTTAAAAAAGAGATAGAAATCTAATAGATTTCTATCTCTTTATATAAGTATTTTTATAATGCTTTATTAACTTCTTCAGCAAATCTCTTAGTTATAAGTTGAGGTCTTGTGATAGCACTTCCAACTACTACAGAATAAGCTCCCATTTCTAACGCTTTTCTAGCTTTTTCAGGAGTATCAAAGTTGCCTTCTGCTATAATTGGAATTTTACATTTCTCAATTAATGTAGAGAGTACTTCAAAATTATTCATATTTTTAGATTGTTCTGTATATCCAACTAATGTGGTTCCTACAAATTGAAATCCTAAACTTTCAGCTCTCAACCCTTCTTCTATAGTTGATATATCAGCCATAAATTTTTGATTAGGGTATTTATTTAAAACTTCCTTAAGAAAATTTTCACTTTGGTTTATTGTAGCATCTAAAGCTATTACATGTATATTTTCTTCAACCAAAGCATCAATTTCCTTCATAGTAGGCGTAATATATGGAATCATATTATCATAATCTTGTTTTATAATTCCTATTATAGGTAAATCAACTTCGGCTTTTATTGCTTTAATATCAGTTATGGTATTAGCTCGTATTCCTACAGCACCACCTTCTTTTGCGGCTAAAGCCATTTTACACATTATAAATGAGCTATATAGAGGTTCATCTGGCAATGCTTGGCATGATACTATTAATCCTTTATTCATCTTGTTATCTCCTTAAATATTATTCTTTGTCTATAATTTCATTAATTTTTTGTTTTAGGGGGTCTGCCTTTGCTCCAAAGATAGCTTGTACGCCACCTTTAACTTCAAGAACAGCAGTAGCACCTAAGGCTTTTATTTTATTTTTATCTACTTTACTTACATCTTTTACTGCAACTCTCAATCTAGTTATGCATGCATCAACATCATCTAAGTTTTCTTTACCACCTAATGCGGCTAGTATTTCAGCAGCCAGTTCATTCATAGAATCTTTAGTGATAACTTTAACTTCTTCGCTGTCAGGCTCTCTACCAGGAGTAGGAACATTGAATTTAGTGATTAAAAATCTGAACGTTACATAGTATAAAATAGCCCATAAAATACCTATAAATATTACATAAATCCAATTAGTTTTTCATTCCCTTGCAATACTCCAAATAGAGAGAAATCTATTAAACCTCCAGAGAATGTATTACCTATAGATATATTTAGTATATCTGCCAAGAAAAATGATAACCCATCAAAAATTGCATGTACTACATATAGCCAAGGTGCTACAAATAGGAACATAAACTCAATTGGTTCTGTTATACCAGTTATAAAAGAAGTGATTGCTGCCCCTAAAAATAATCCAGCAACTGTTTTTCTTTTTTCTTTAGGAACACAATGATACATAGCTAAGCATGCAGCAGGCAAACCAAACATCATTGTTGCAAAACGTCCAGCAAAAAATCTTGTACCTTCTGTGAATAATCCAACATGATTTGGATCAGCTAATTGTGCAAAGAAGATATTTTGTGCACCCGTTACAGTTGTTCCTGCAACTTGAGCAACTCCGCCTAGTTCTGTATACCAGAATAATGGATAAATCATATGATGCAATCCAACTGCACCAGTCAATCTTAATAAGAATCCATAAAGGAATGTTCCTATTGGGCCTAATGTAGCTATTCCATTTCCAATACTAACTAACCAACCTTGGAAAGTTGGCCAAATTAAAAAGAATAATGCACCTATTCCAATAGCAGCAAATGAAGAAATTATAGGTACGAATCTTGAGCCACCAAAGAAGCCTAAAACTGCTGGAAGTTGAATATTATGATATCTATTATGCAAATATGCAACTAATGAACCTATTACTATAGAACCAACAACTCCTGTATCAATAGATTCTACAGATGGATTAAATGCTCCAATCATTCCTTTAATAGAAGCGTTCATTACAAGAAAAGCAACAGCACCTGCTAAAGCAGCAGTACCTTTATCTTTTTTTGCAAGTCCAACTGAAAGGCCTATACACATTATAAGAGCTAAATTACTGAATATAACATCTCCAGCAGATGACATTATTTTAAATATCCCCTGTAACCAAGCAATGTCTAAAAATGGATATGCTTGCACAGTATTAGGATTAGATAGAGCACCTCCAATTCCTAACAATAAGCCGGCTGCAGGCAATATTGCGATTGGAAGCATAAATGATTTTCCGATTTTTTGAAGCTGTTTGAACATAATATCCTCCTTGTTTTAGAAATTATTTTTAAAAATGAATTATAAATGAAAAATATTTTCATATTGTATTTATATTATATTATAAAAAGGTTTTCATAACAATAGTAATCTGAAAAAATTTTTTAAGAATATAAATTCTAAAAAATGTAATACTTTAATAATAATTCTATAAATGATAAACTAATAATAAAGAACAGTTTTAAGGAGGCTATAAATGAATAAATTAATGATAATAGAAGACTCTCAAATTATAAGAGAAGAGTTGAAATCATTACTTACAAGATATGGATATAATGTAATTGCGTGTGAAAATTTTGAAAATATATTAGAAGATATAGAAAAAGAAAGACCAGAACTTATACTACTAGATATAAACCTGCCCGTATATGATGGGTTTCATATATGTAGAGAGGTAAGAAAAACATTAAATATCCCAATAATAATAGTAACTAGTAGAGACAGTGAAATAGATGAGCTTATGAGTATGAATTTGGGTGCAGATGATTTTATAACTAAACCATACAACACTCAAATATTACTAGCTAGAATAAGTGCAGTTCTTAAAAGAACTTACACAGATGTTAATTCGGATGTATTAGCTTATAAAGATTTAAGTTTGGATTTATCAAAAGGAACAATAACTGCTTTTGGACAAAGTGTTGAGTTAAGCAAAAATGAAATAAAAATTCTAGCTCATCTTATGAAAAATAAAGAAAAGATAGTATCAAGAGACGATTTAATGAATTATATGTGGAATTCAGATGTTTACATAGATGATAATACTCTATCTGTAAATATGACAAGAATAAGAAAAAATTAGAAGAATTAGATTTAAAAGACTATATAGAAACTAGAAGAGGATTAGGATATATATTAAGATGAAACTAGTTGATTATATAAAAGATAATTTAATTTTTTTAATAATAACTTTATGATAATATTTATATTATCTATAGGGTTATTAGCATCAAATGTTAGTTACCAACTTATCTTCTTATTAATTGTTATATGGGTAGGTCCATTTTATCATATATGATTATTGATTTAGAAGAAAGAAAAAATATTTTGATAATGTAATTAGTATATGTGAAAATTTAGATAAAAAGTTTTTACTATCAGAAGTTATAGAAAAACCAAAATACCTAAATGAGTATTTGATTTATGATATATTAAAAGAAACTAATAAATCAATGAGAGATAATGTGAATTATTATAAAAATATGCAAAATGATTATAAAGAGTATATTGAAACTTGGGTGCATGAAATAAAAACACCTATAGCTTCTACTATGCTATTTATAGAAAATAATTCAGATACTATTCCTGGATATATAAAAGAAGAGCTTCAAAAGATAGAAGACTATGTTGAACAAGTTTTATACTATTCAAGAAGTAATAATGTAAATAAAGATTATATTGTTAAATCTTTCAACCTAGAAAACTCTATTAGAAAAGTAATAAGAAAAAATGCTAGGTCTTGTATTAATAAAAAGATTACTATAAATATAGGAAATATAGATCATACAGTTTATAGTGACCCTAAATGGGTTGAGTTTATAATAAATCAAATTGTGGTTAACTCTATAAAATATTCTAAGAATGAAAATCCTAGTATAAATTTAGACTGTGTAGTGAATAAGAATAATATTGTGCTAAATATAGTTGATAATGGTGTAGGCATTTGTGAACGAGATATATGTAGAGTTTTTGAAAAAGGATTTACAGGAGAAAATGGACGTACATATTCTAAATCAACAGGGATAGGTTTGTATGTATGTAAAAAATTATGCAATAAATTAGGACTTAATATTGAATTAGATTCAAAATTAGATGAAGGAACGACTGTAAGGTTAGTATTCCCTCTAGGCGAAAGATACCTTTAGAAAATAAACTAATAAAGTGAGGATGTTATTCTTATTTTGTTAGTTTATTTTTTTAGAAAAATATTGCACGTTCATATTCTATCTGTTATATTGTTTGTATAACAGATAGAATATATATCTAAAAATATGAAAGGATGTGACAACTTGATATTAAACTTAGATTTTAATAGTGATAAGCCTATTTATATACAAATACGAGAAGAAGTTATAAAATCAATTGCAAATGGAGAATTAGAAATTTATGAATCTCTTCCGTCTGTTAGAAGTTTGGCTGATGAAATTGGAATAAACCTTCACACTGTGAGTAAGGCATATAACCTTTTAAAGGATGAAGGCTATATAAGCATTGATAGAAGAAAAGGTGCAGTAATTAATAATCTTCCTATAGATAAGGATATTAACAATTTCAATCAAATTAAAGATCAAATAGAACTTTTAGTAGCAGAGAGTTATTTAAAAGGAATAGATAAAAGCGAGTTTATAGACTTATGTGAAAATTATTTTGAAAAATATGGGGTGAAAAAATAATGGGAAATTTAACAATTTTTATTGTAATGATTCCAACAATAGTAATCATTCATCTATTAATGCTTTATGTTCAAGCTTTAAGTGGTAAAAATTATTTTTATGGAGTATACGTTAAAAATATAGAGCTAGAAGAAATTGATAAAAAGAAAATTGACAGAAGTTATAAAAAGAAATTAAATATTACTTTAGTGGTATTGGTAATCCTTGCATTACTAGGGCATCAAGTATTTAATCTCAATGAGGAGATAACATTGACATTTATCTTAATATTGTATTTGATACTAGATTTTTATTATTTAAGATCTAGCTATATAGATGTAATTCACTTAAAAAGTAAATTATTGACTACATCTAGTAGTCATAAGGATAAAGATACAAATGCCAAAACTATGTTTATAGATACTAAATTTATAAGTGAAAAATCTAAAGTTAAGAATAAATTTAAAATTTTATTTGGTATCTGTATACTAATATCTTTAATAACATTCATATATGTTGGATTAAATTACAATAGTTTACCAGAAACTATTCCAACTCACTGGGGGATAGAAGGTACACCAGATGCATTTGCTCCAAAAACAGTTAAAAATGTTTTTATGCTAAATATTTTAGATATATCAATAATTTTAATGTTTAGTTATTTAACTATTGAAACTATAGGGTCTAGAAGCTATATAGATACTGAAAATAAAGAAGAGATTAGAAAAAAGGCTTTAAGATACTTAACTAAAATGGGCTACGCATTTTGGGCATTAACTTTAAGCATACAACTAACAATAATACCTATGCAATGGTCTCTAGTTAGTGGAGGTAACATACCGACGTTAATATTTTTTATAAGTATATTTTTACCTATGATATCTATAATTTATTTAATATATATTATGATAATGATATCTACATTAAAGTCTAAAAATAAAAATTCATATATAATAGAAAGTGATGATGAAAAATGGATTTATGGATTTATATATTATAACAAAGAAGACCCATCATTTATGGTTGAAAAAAGGATTGGTGCTGGTTGGACATTTAATATGGCAAATAAAAAAAGTAAATGGCTTTGTATATTCTTAGTTTTACTGATTATAGTGAGTATTATTGGGTTTTAAAAAATAAGGAAAAAGGACTACATTTTATGTAGTCCTTTTTATATTTTATTTATTTGTAAAAAAGTTTCTTGACACTTTTATCTTTTACTAAAAATGTTTCATCAGACATAGATGCAATTTTAGTATCATGTGTAACCATTATTACAGTCTTATTTTCAGTTTCAACAATGTCTTTAAATAGTGAGATTATTTCTTTAGAGGTTTCTTCGTCTAAGTTACCAGTTGGCTCATCCGCTATTATTAAGTCAGAATCACAGCAAATTGCACGTGCAATAGCAACTCTTTGCTGCTGACCACCACTTAAGGTCAATGTTTTTTGCATCCCTTGCTCTTTCGTTATTCCAACTCTATTTAACATATCTATAGCAAATTGTCTATTATTATCAGTCTTTATACCTTTTATACTCATTGAAGATGTTATATTCTCAATTGCAGTCATATAGTTAAGTAAATTATACCCTTGAAAAATTATAGATACGAATTTATTTCTATATTTTTCAAGAGATATATTTTCCAAGCTTTCTTCCATATAAAAAATCTCACCACTAGAGGGCATATCTAGTCCACAAGCTAGAGATATAAGTGTGGTTTTGCCAGAGCCAGACGGACCTACGATTGTATAAAACTTACCTTTTTGGAAATCTACATTAACATCTTCTAAAACGCTCTTATTAGAATTGTATGAGTATGATATATTCTTTAAACTTAACATATTTTTCATAAATAACCTCCTAATTATGTTTACTTAATATATTTTTGGGATTTAACCTCATAACAAATGATGCTGGAGCTATTGTAGAAACAATAGAAATTAGTATTGAGTAAAGAGACATCTTTAAAAAGTCGTTACTACTTATATTGACATCTAATGTATCAATTGAATTTTCTTTAGTAAAGGTTTTATCTGATCTAGAAGATCCCATCTCACCACCTCTACCAGGAGGAGACTGTTTATTAGAAAACTCATTTTGATTTTGAGTACTGCTTATTTCTGTTTGAATAAGTTGGGTAGCTACTGAATTACTTATTGAGTTTCCACAAAGAGCAGATATTCCTATAGATACTACTAAAACTAAAAGTATTTCAGATAAAAGTTGTCCTACTATTTTAAATTTACTTTCTCCAAGAGACATAAGTATTCCTATTTCATTCATTCTGTCTTTTATAGACAACATAATTACTAAAGTTAATATAGAAGCTCCAAACACTGCAGCTACAATTAATGTTATTTTAGAGAATGAGGCTATATTTTCAATAGGTGCAATCATTTCTTCATAAGATTTATCTCCTGAATCTAATTTGAATTTATCAAAATCTATATTAGAATTTTCACTCTGTTTTATGAATTTTTCAACATTATCAGGATCATTTATGTAAAATTTAATAGAGTCTACTGAGCTTTGATAATCATCTCCTTTTAAAGTATTTGCTAATGTATAAGGAGCGTAGATATTATTATACGGTAACGTTGACGAGAATCTATACGAATTATCATCAATTTCACTATTATCTTTAAATATACCAATAATTTTAGCTTCAATAGATGTTTCATCATCAGTTGATTTTAATGTTATTTTATCACCCACAGATAATGAATTTTCTTTTGCAAAAGTAGATTCAATTAAAATTACATTTGTATTTAAGTCTTCTTCGGTAAAAGTTTTTCCAGATTCTAATTCGATTGATTTTGATTCAACTTTTTCATTAAGATTAAAATCATTTAATCCGTATATAGAAACATCACCACTATTAGGTTTTTTCATAGATTCAAAGGAGTCTTTATTATTTGAAGTAGATTCTGAATCTTCGCTAGTTCCCACAGCAGATAGACCATCTAAATTTGCAGAAGTATTACTGCTTATTAAATAATCAACTACATAACTAGATTTTTTTAGTTCGTCCAAATAAGATATAGGAACAGGTATTTTTCAGGTTTAAATCTTGGTTGAGAATCATCATTTTCTTGGTTCTCAGAATTTTTCCATAGTTTTCTTCATATCTTGGCTTAAAGTAACAGTAGCTCCAAGTTTTTGTTTAGCACTTGAAGATGCTATTTGGGTAGCTGATTGTATACTTAAACTAGTCAAAGTCGCAATACAAATAATAAGTGTAATACAAAAAGTTATTAAAGTTTTTACTTTTCTTTCTTTTAGAGATTTAAATGCTCTAAATATAAAATTCATGTGTTTCACCCTTTCTTTAATTTCTCTTTTATGAAGTTACAATTAATACCTTAAAAAAATCTTAAATATAAAAACTTTAAGTTTAATTAAAGGTAAAGAGTATATAATTACTATATTGATATAAATTTAGGAGGACGATTAATGAGAATTTTATTGGTAGAAGATAATATTGTTTTGGCAGATACTATAAAAGAAGAGTTATCAAATCAAAATAATTTTAATATTGAAGTTTTTAATAATGGAGAAGAAGCTTTGTATAATATAGAAAGAAACATATATGATATTATAATTTTAGATATAATGTTACCGGATTTAAGTGGAATAGAAATATTAAAGTCATTAAGAGATCAGGGAGTTAAAACTCCAGTTATAATGCTTACAGCAAAAGAAGAGTTAGATGATAAAGTTGGAGCTTTCTCAATAGGTGCAAATGATTATATAACAAAACCATTTTATATGGAGGAGTTAATAGCTAGAGTATATGCAATTCTTAGAACAACAGGAGCAATATCTAGCGAAAATATATTAGAATTTAAAAGCTTAAAGATAAATTTAAATTCTAGAAAAGTATATATAGATGGAGAGGAAATAGAACTATACAAGAAACAATATGATATTTTGGAATACTTTCTAATGAATAAAGGTCAAGTTTTATTAAAAGAACAAATATATGATAGGATTTGGGGAATTGAATGTGATATTCCACTGGAAATAGTAGAGGTTCATATAAGTGGTCTTAGAAAAAATTTAGCGTGTAAAGGATATAATAAATATATAAAAACAAAAAGAGGAATAGGATATATATTTGATGATGAATAAAAATATATTAAAAATACAAGAAAAAGATTAATTACAATAAATATGATAGTTGTAGGTATCGTCTTTATTGTATTTACTTTGTTTATATATAAGTTTTTTTATGATTTAACTTATAATGGAGTTGATAAAGACCTACAAATGCAAATGCAAAAAACTGAAAATGATTTAATGCATGGCGAAAGAAATCCAAGACCTAATAGGGATGATATTCATATGATGTCAAAAGGAAGCTTAGTATATGTGTGGGAAAATGGGACAATCATTAAGTCATATCCATATGATATTACTAACTACATGAAACCATATGAAAAAAGTAAAAACTTAAAGGAAGGTATAATTTCTTATGAGTATGAAGGTTCAAGATTCAGAGAGTTTAAAAAAGTCAGTGGGCCATATACTATTGAGATAATCAAACTAGTGGATATTGAAGAGGGACTTTTAGCTAAGCTTAGACATGTACTTATAATTTCGGCAGTTATAGCTTGTGTAGTTATATTTATTGCAAGCAAATTTTTAACTAGAAAATCTTTAGAACCAATAGAGGAATCTTGGAAAACACAGGCTTTATTTGTACAGGATGCTTCTCATGAATTAAGAACTCCACTTACCATAATTTTTTCTAAAATTGAAAGTATAATAAAAAGGCCAAGTAATAGCGTTGAAGATGAGATGAAAAATTTAACAATTGTTATGAAAGAAGTAAGACGTCTTAATAAATTAGTTTCTGACTTGCTAAAACTCACAAAAGAAGATGCTATCGTAACTATAAATAAATCTGAGGTTGATTTAAAATCTATGGTATATGATATAACTGAACAATATGAAGATATATGCGAATTACAACATAAAAAGCTGGAGTTTGAATATAAATCAAAAGACAAAATTATATTTAGTGATAAGGAGAAGTTAAAACAAATATTAATAATACTTATTGATAATGCTATAAAATACACAAATAATGAAGATATAATAAAAGTTACTATATATGATGAAAATACAAATATACTGATTGATGTATCAGATACTGGTATAGGTATTAAAAATGAAGATATTGAGAAGATTTTCAACCGATTTTTTAGGGCTAGTTCACAAAGAGAATCTAATAGTAATGGATCTGGGATAGGCTTATCAATCGCTAAAGTTTTAGTATCTAATTTAAACGGGAAAATATCTGTCATATCTGAATATGGGGAAGGAAGTACTTTTAAACTTGTCATTCCTAAAAAATAGAAATCGTATTCGAAGCATTACCAAAATGTAAGTTTATTTTTTACTTACTATAAGGCTTTTATTTTAAAAAAAGTGTAAAATAAGAATATGAGTTTCGTTAGGAGGTAGACATGAAAAATATATTAGAAGTACAAAACATCGAAAAGTATTATGGAAATAGAGACACTATAAATAAAGCAATTGATAATATAAGTTTTAGTGTAAGTGAAGGAGAGTTTATAGGTATAATGGGACCTAGCGGAAGTGGTAAAACTACGCTTTTAAATTGCATATCTACAATAGACAATGTATCAAGTGGAAGTGTGATAATAAATGGTCAAGATATTACAAAGTTAAAAATAAGAAAGTTAGATAAATTTAGACAGACAGAACTAGGGTTTATATTTCAAGATTTTAATCTTTTAGATACATTAACTGCATACGAAAATATAGCATTAGCACTTACTATTAAAGGTGAAAAAACATCCAAAATAGATAGTAAAGTAAGGGAATTTGCTAAATACCTTGAAATAGATACTATTTTGGATAAATATCCATACCAAATATCTGGAGGACAAAAACAAAGAGTTGCATCTGCTAGAGCCATTGTTACAGATCCATCATTAGTTTTAGCTGATGAACCAACAGGTGCTTTAGATTCAAAATCTGCCAGATTACTGCTTGAAAGATTTGAAAAATTAAATCAAGAATTTAACACTACTATTTTGATGGTTACTCATGACGCTTTTACAGCAAGCTATGCAAATAGAATCTTGTTTATAAAAGATGGAGAAATTTTTAATGAAGTAATTCGTGGAAATGATAGTAGAAAAAATTTTTTTAATAGGATAATAGATGTAATCACCTTGCTTGGAGGAGATGAAAATGTATTTTAAACTTGCGTTCGAAAATGTTAGGAAAAGTTTTAAAATTTATAGAATATATTTTTTAACTATGGGACTTGCTGTAAGTATATTTTATAGTTTTAATTCCATAGAATCACAACAAGCTATACTTGACTTGAGTAAGTCTAAAGAAAATCCAATTGATTTACTAATTAACTCAATAGAAATTATCTCTATTTTTGTATCGTTTATACTAGGTGGTTTGATACTGTATGCTAATAATTTTTGATAAAAAAAAGAAAAAAAGAATTGGGGATATACAGAACGCTAGGTATGAGTAATTTAAAAATTTCACAAGTAATAGTAATAGAGACAGTAATAGTAGGTATACTTTCTTTAGTTGTGGGATTATTAATAGGTCTTGTACTAAGTCAAGGACTTTCTGCTTTTGCATCTAAATTATTTGAAGTTGATATGAGTAAATACAAATTTATAATTTCCTCAAATGCTATTCAAAAGACTATAGTTTATTTTGGAATAATATTTTTAATAGTCATGATATTTAATGTTATCACAATTTCAAGATACAAAATAATAGATTTAGTTAATGCTAGTAAGAAAGTTGAAAATATAAAATTTAAAAACCCTATTGTATACGTACTTACTTTTTTTACAAGTACATATCTTTTATTAACAAGTTATAAATCAGTTATTAATCTGCTACCAATGAACTTACAAATTACATTGTTTGAAAATGTAGGATTGGTATTTAGGTACATTTTATTTTTA